>JAZFUC010000121.1:0-3292 GCA_036446995.1 Dehalococcoidales bacterium
CAATTTTACCGGTTTTGACAGTCTCACCAGGCCCGCCTGGTAAGCAGAGCCCCGGCGTCCACGGGCAGGGTTATCCCGGTAACCCAGCGGGCCTCGTCACTGGCCAGGTAGACGGCCGCCCAGCCGATATCCCAGCCGGTACCTTCGGTCTGCAGGGGGGTGGAGAGCCGGCGGGCCTCCCGGCCCTTTTCATCCAGAATCTCCGCCACCATCGGCGTGTAGACCATGCCGGGGACAATGCAGTTGACCCGGATATGATCGGCGGCGAAAGAAGAGGCCAACGCCCGGGTCAGAGCGATAACGCCCCCCTTGGAGGTGGAATAGGCGTCCATATTGCGAGGCCTAAGGGCGGCTACCGATGAAATGTTGTTAATAACTCCCCCTCCTCCAGATTTCATCCGGGGTATGGCCGCCCGGCACATCAGCACCATGCTTTTAAGGTTGATATCCATCACCCGGTCCCAATCTTCCAATTCGGTATCGATCAGATTACCCGCCAGGTCGATACCGACATTGTTGTGCAATATGTCCAGCTTTCCGTAGCGTTCAACAGCCGTGGTAACTACTTTCAGGCACTCGTCCATATCGGTCACATCGGCGGCCAGGACGCTGGCCTCGCCGCCTTCAGAATTTATCATTTGGAGCGTTTCTTCAGCCCGGTCAGGAAACTGGTCGACCAGCAGGACCCGGGCGCCTTCCCTGGCAAAGAGGACGGCCGTTGCCTTGCCATTGCCGATACCGGCTCCCCGCGACCCCGCCCCGGTGACTATGGCCATTTTGCCTTCAAGTCTTGGTTTGCGCTCAGTCACTTACCGTCCTCCTCGTATACCGTCCTGAAACCGGACTGAAATTATTCTACAGTGTACCAGATGGGGAACAAATATAGAATAGTTTGGGTGTGTTTGGTGGCAGCTGATTGGGTTGTTTTAAAAGAAGGTCTCCAACCTCACCCTCTCGGTCCCCCTCTCCCCTATTTTATCGGGGAGAGGGGTTCACAGATAACAGGAGTATGTAGGTTCTTACAATGCAAAAAATATCCGAATAAGCATACAGAATTATTAAGTTTTAAATTTGCATTGCCTGATTTGGTCGTCCTATACTTAGAAATCAGCCTCTCAATCTATCAGGCCGGCTTATCGGGATTAACAACAGGTGTTTAAAAGGCTGTTGAAAAAAGAGCAATCATATTACTAAGGAGCGAGAATGGAACTGAAAGAGGTAATTGCCAACAGGAAGAGTATCCGGGACTACAAAGACACCCCGGTGCCGGAAGATAAGCTGCTCAGGGTACTTGAGGCAGCCCGCCTGGCCCAATCGGGCGCCAACCGGCAGGAATGGAAATTCGTGGTCGTCAGGGACGCCAACAAGCGGGAGGTGCTCTGCCAGGCTGCCGGCGGCCAGAAACATGTCGGCCAGGCGCCGGTTATTATTGCGGCCGTGTCCACGGCCCCGGAGAGTATAATGAAATGTGAAGTCCCCTCCGGGCCGGTAAATGTGTCCATCGCTATTGACCATATGACCCTGGCCGCCCATGAAGAGGGGCTGGGTACCTGCTGGATTGGGGCTTTCTCTCAGGATGAGTCCAGGCAAATACTGGAAATTCCGGATACCTGTACCGTAATCGCCCTGCTTACTCTGGGATTTCCCAACCAGGAAGGCAGGGAGAAAAATCGCAAGACCATGGAAGAAATCGTCTGTTACGACACCTATAAAGAATAACGATAATAGTAAAGTGACCCGTTTAAGAAAGAAGGATAATAAATGCAGGTAACACTACTCTCCGGCAGCAGAAATCCGGAAGGCAGGACGGCCGAGGCGATAAAAGCGATAGTCGAAGGCGTGGAGAAGGGGGGCGGCGCCACCGAGGTGTTTTTCCTGCCCACCCTGAAGCTGGAACGCTGCCGTCAGTGCGAAAGCAACGGCTGGGGGATATGCCGCCGGGAAGCCTGGTGTCTCATCGAGGATGATTTCCCCATGCTGGTGGATAAAATAAAAGCTTCTGATGTGGTGGTCTTTGCCACCCCGGTCTACTTTGCCGACCTCAGTGAGAGTATGCGGAGTTTTCTTGACCGTTTACGCCGGATATGGGCCTTTATGGAGGGCCGGCCGTCTCCGGATATATCGGCTGTCGGCCTTTGCCTCTCCGGCGGGGGCGGTGGGGGCGCTCCCTCAGCTCTTTTGAACCTGGAGAGAATACTCCAGATGTGCGGTTTTGATATCGTGGATATGATTACCATGAGACGCCAGAATTTCGATTCCAAGCTGCCCCGGCTCAAGCTGACCGGAGAATGGCTGGCTACCAAACCAAACTCGAAATAGGGTTATTTCGGTTTTCTGACGGCCTCTTTTAAATCCGGGATTGTAGTTACCACAGCATAATAATTAAGCCCGGACGCCGGGAGAAAATATTACATCATGACGCGGGTTTGCCCACATACACCACCCTTAAATCCCTGACATTGGTGCCTGTATTGTCGATGACAAAGGTATCCCTCAGCGCCTCAAGCACCGGGTCGGAATTATGGCTTTTCAGTTCCTCCACCAGGTTGAAGCCCAGGTCGTCTATTCTCTGCATTGTCTGGCCGTCAACGATAGGGCCGGCCACACCGGTCGGCCCGTCCGAGTCAACGGAGGCGATGACCACGTTCCGGCTGCCGGCGATAGGGGAGGCCGCCGCCAGGACAAGCTCCTGGTTCCTGCCCCCGTGCTCTTTCTCCCGGCCAGTGGGCGCCATCACCTCCGCCTCCTGCTGATTCTCCTGAAGTACCCGGCAATAATATTACAGCCGGATATTTAGCTGAAGTTTACGCAAGGCAGCCTTAAATTTCAAGGCAGACAACAGCGTCCCAGACACAATAATAAGACTCCGGGACACGATCAATAAATGCATTCTTAGCGACCTAAACGTGCGTTTTAACATTATAAAACAACTTTTATGCGTAATATATGCCGGTATTTTAAAAAATAGGCATATATTACTCGAAAAACAGGTCTCTTTCCACCTGTACATAATATCTAGGCTGGATTACACTGGTTCACTAACGGTCACGACCGGAGTATTTGTTTGTTTTCAAATCCAATGGGAGAATATCTCCCCTATGGAGGTAAGTTGGTCCTGTCAGGGGAAACCAGGGTGCTGAGCTTTTTGGCAGCGGCATCGGCTTAAATACCAACCACACCCCTCCCGTGTCCGGAGCCCTGGGGGTAATCGGGCTTAGTGACAGGGCCAACCTGATATATAAGACAGAAAGTCGAGTCTAACTGAGGATTAGGGGACACCAAACTCGGTAGG
>JAZFUC010000122.1:0-2679 GCA_036446995.1 Dehalococcoidales bacterium
ACCCAATCTAGTATGAGTAAGAGGTATTATGGCAAAGAGTAAGAAAGCAAAGACACTCGGAGAACTTAAGGAATCTGGTTACAAGTCTGTTTCGCTCAGAGACGAGATGAGGCGTAACCTGATTACGATGATAAAAAAGAAGAAGGATATATTCCCCGGAATCATAGGTTTTGATGAAACGGTTATTCCCCAGATTCTCAATGCCGTAATCTCGGGACAGGATATTATTTTTCTTGGCGAACGGGGGCAGGCTAAATCCAAGATAATGCGGGAAATGGTAAACCTGCTTGACGCGGAGGTACCGGTTATCAGGGGCTGTGAAATTAACGATGACCCCTTTGCTCCGATATGCAGAAGCTGCCTGGAAAAACTGGAGGCGGAAGGGGACGCCACCGAAATAAGCTGGCTGCCCCGGAAAGAAAGGTACGGAGAGAAACTGGCTACCCCGGATATATCCATCGCCGATTTGATCGGAGATGTAGACCCGATTAAAGTGGCCGAAGGCCGCTACCTGTCAGATGAACTGACTATGCACTACGGTCTCATTCCCCGGGCGAACCGGGGCATTTTCTGCATCAATGAGCTGCCGGACCTGACCGAGAAACTGCAGGTGGGCCTCTTTAACCTGATGGAGGAGAGGGATGTCCAGATAAGGGGGTACCGTATCAGGTTACCCCTGGACATACTCCTGGTCGCCAGCGCCAATCCGGAGGACTACACGAACCGGGGCAGGATTATCACGCCTCTCAAGGACAGGTACGGGGCCCAGATAAAAACCCACTACCCGGTTACCGTTGAAGATGAAATCACCATCGTTGAGGAAGAACGGCACCAGTTTGAGGATAATGAAATTGAGTACTTCGTTCCTCAATATATGAAAGAGATCATCATTGAGATTACCCACCTGGCCCGAAAGAGTCCGGATATTAATCAGCGTTCCGGGGTGAGTGTCAGGGCATCTATCGCCAATTATGAGACCATCATCAGTAATGCCATCAGGCGGGCGGTGACCCTGGGAGAGAGCCTGGCGGTGCCCCGTGTTTCCGACCTCCCTTACATACACGCCTCGACCAACGGCAAGATAGAACTGGAGACTTTTGAGGAGACAAAAGAAGAAAAGGTTATCGATACCCTGATAAAGAAAGCAGTGCTGAAAGTATTCAACAACTACTACCAGGTAGGGGAGATGGAAGAACTGATTGCCCAGTTTAACGAGGGATTCACCATTGCCGTTTCGGAGATGCTGAAAGCCAGGTCTTATGTGGGGAGCATCAAGGAGATGATTGGCCTGGCGGATTTGGTGAAGGTGGTGGCTGATTCGGAAACACCGGAAATAGTGGCTTCAGCCGAGGAGTTTATTCTGGAAGGGCTTCATCTGAACAAGAGGCTGAACAAGTCCAGAGTAGAAGGAAAAATGGTTTACAGAGCGTAAAATGGGCGTATTTCGCTATTCTGAATGGGACGGCAGCCAGGATATTTTCGACCTGAATGCCGACCAGCTCATGGATGAACTGGGTCAGAACCTGATGGCCCGAGGTGACCTTGCCGATGCCCTGCGCCGGATGCAGCAGGGCGGTATGGAGGACAGTCAGGGCAGGCGTCTGCCCAGCATACAGGAATTGCTCCAGCGGCTGCGCCAGAGGAAACAGGAACAACTCGATAAGTACAACCTCGGCTCGATGATAGACGAGATTAAAGAGAAGCTGGCCGAGATACTGAAGACGGAACGGGAAGGTATTCAGAAAAAGCTTGACGAGTCTCGTGAGAAAGCCGCCGATGACTCCAGCGAGCTAAGCCCCGAGATCCGGCAGCGGCTCCAGAAGACCGTGGAAGAGATGGCCGGGCAAAACCTGGCCAAACTGGACCAACTACCCCCCGATACGGGAGGCCGGATAAAAGAATTAACCGAATATGACTTTATGGATGAAAATGCCCGTAACCAGTTCAAAGAACTGATGGATATGCTGAAAAAGCAGGCCATGGAATCATACGGGCGTGACCTGGTGCAGAGAGTCAAGAACATGGACCCGGAAACCCTGGCCGGCATGCGGCATATGGCCGAGGCGATAAACCAGATGCTGGAACAGCGGATGCGGGGAGAAGAACCCGATTTCGACAGCTTTATGGAGCAATTCGGGGATTTTTTCGGCGATAATCCTCCTCAGAACCTGGACGAGATGATAGAGCGTCTGCAGAGCCAGATAGCCCAGGCGCAGTCTTTAATGGATAGTCTCTCTCCGGAAGACAGGGAGGAGCTGGAGGGCCTGCTGCAGTCCATGCTGGATGACACCACCCAATACGAGCTGGCTAAGATGGTGGCTAATATGGAGGCCCTTCACCCCAGTGAAAAAGGGCCGCGGCGCTATCCTTTCTCGGGAGAGGAATCACTCTCCTACAACGAGGCCATGCAGTTAATGGAGACCCTCCAGAAGATGGATACCCTGGAGGAGCAGTTCCAGGATTCACGGAGCAGCCGGTCACTGGATGATGTGGACGAGCAGCTTACCCGGGAACTGCTGGGAGACGAATCGGCTGAAGAACTGGAGAATATGCGCAACATTAGCAAGCTTTTGGAAGAGGCCGGTTATATCCGCTGGGAAAACGGTAAATTAGAGCTGACTCCCCGCGGCATGAAAAAAATCGGGCAGAAAGCCCTGCAGGACATCTTTGCCCAGCTCA
>JAZFUC010000123.1:0-3606 GCA_036446995.1 Dehalococcoidales bacterium
CTTCTTCCTGCATCTTCTGCAGCACGGGAATTGTAGCCCCTCGTTGCCCTCGGTAAGGAGCAAGAAGCTCCATAAATTTTTCCTGCAAATTTATACCTCCAAGGCTAGAATCGCGCTACCAATCTCAAATCTACCACCAAATAGTGTATAATGCAAGCCGATGGGTGGTTGCCTGATTGATATTTAGGGTATAAGATAGAGAGGCGCGTTAGAACCAAACTAATATACCGAGGTGTTTGAGAGATGAGCATAGAACTGGTTCACATCGGCTTTAATAACATTATCGTAATCAACAGAGTTATCGCCATAGCCGCGCCGAACTCCGCGCCTACCAAACGCACCATACAGGAAGGTAGGAACAAAGGGCTATTGATAGATATGACTAATGGCAGGAGGACCAAGGCCGTTATTATCACTGACAGCGGTCACATCATCCTGTCTGCCCTGACCCCGGAAACTATCGCCGGAAGATACCGCCAGGTGGACCTGAAGGCCGCGACCGAGGAGTCCCTGACCTAAGCCCGGGCCAGGGTTATGAAAAAGGCAGCCCAGAGCCAGCCCCGGCCCAAGCAGCCGGCAAAACCACTGCTGATAGTCCTGTCCGGACCCTCCGGAGTAGGCAAGGACGCCGTTTTATCCCGGATGAAAAATTCTGATTATCCTCTCTACCATGTTGTCACCCTGACCACGAGGCCCAAACGCGCCCGGGAAAAGGATAATATTGACTACCGTTTTGTCTCCGGTGATGAGTTTAAAAGCATGATTGAAGACAATAAACTACTGGAGTGGGCCAAGGTCTACGATAACTGGTACGGCGTGCCCGGGGATGATGTCAGACAGGCCCTGGAGCGGGGTGAGGATGTAATAATCAAGGTGGACATCCAGGGAGCGGCTTCAATTAAAAAACTCATCCCCCAGGCAGTGTCCATCTTTCTGACGCCCCCCTCTCTGGATGAACTCGGCCAGAGACTCAGCAAACGGCGCACTGAATCACCGGAGGCCTTTGAACTGCGCCTGAAAACAGCCGAAGAAGAAATGAAACAGCAGGGCCGGTTTGATTACTCGGTGGTCAGTCAGATAAATGAAATAGACCAGGCGGTTGAGGAGATTAAGACCATTATTTCGGCTGAAAAAAGCCGGGCAACTAACAGTGAAATCAGGCTCTAGCTTGAAAACAAACTGAGCCGTGAAACAAAAATACCAATACCCGCAAAGGAGGAGCTAATGGTCAGCAAAATAAGTCTGGTGCGTACTCTGAACCGGGCCGAAGGAGTTAAGAAGGCGGTGGCCCTGCTGGAGTCAAACCCTCTGCAGGGCAAGGCGGTCGTGCTCAAACCCAATTTTAATTCGGCCGATGTCACCCCCGGCTCTACCCATATCGATACCCTGCGCTCCCTGGTGGAAACCATTAAAGAGATGGGCGCAAAAAGCATCACCCTGGCCGAGCGAAGCGGGCCGGGAGACCCCACCGGGGTGGTGATGGAAAAGAAGGGAGCTATCGACCTGGCCCGGGAACTCGGCTTTGAAATAGTGAATCTGGAGGAACTCGGCCCGGAGGGGTGGGAAGTTTTCCGACCCGAAGACAGCCACTGGGAGGACGGTTTTCTCTTTCCTAAAATTTACCTGGAAGCGGAGTCAATCGTATCCACTTGCTGCCTGAAAACCCACCAGTACGGCGGGCATTTCACCCTCTCTCTGAAACTGGCGGTGGGTATGGTGCCCCGGGTTGGTCATGATTATATGGGCCAGATGCACGGCTCCCCTCACCAGCGGGAGATGATTGCCGAGATTAACACCGCCTACTCGCCGGACCTGGTGGTGCTGGACGGAATAGACGCTTTCGTAGACGGCGGTCCGGCCAAGGGCACACTTGCCGAGGCAGGGGTAATGCTGGCCGGCGGCGACCGGGTGGCTATTGACGCGGTTTCTGTAGCCATCCTGCGTCACCTGGGCACCAACGAGACGGTAAGCAAGGGCAAGATTTTCGACCAGGACCAGATTGCCCGGGCGGCTGAACTCGGCCTGGGGGCCGCCTCGGCGGACCAGGTAGAGATAATCACCGGCGACCCTGAGAGCGAGAAATACGCCCTGAAAATCAGGGAAATCCTGTATAAGGGCTAGCTGGGTTTGCGGGGCCTTTTAATCTCCAGGATATTTCCTCTGCCCTCGGCGACAGTCCTCACTTCGTTAAAAACAGCCAGGCTTTCTTCAGGAGCTGGCGGCCTCATTTTAAGGAAAGCGGCCTGATCTCCGGGGAAAACGAAGGTGGGAGTGCCGAAAACGCCGTAGGTCTCCACCGCGTTGGTGTGGTCTTTGGCCAGGCGGTCTAATATATTGCTGTCGCTGAAGTCCTTCCCGAACCGTTCTGTGTCCAGACCGACGCTGCCGGCAATCCGGGTCAGAATACTGATATCGGAGATGTCCTCTTTATCTTCGTGTCTGGCCATAATCATGGCATAATGAAAAGCGGCAAAACCGTCTTCGCTCTGGCGCCGGGCCGCTTCAGCCGCCCGGAAGGCATTCATTCCCCGGCTGGTATAATCGGGCCCCTGCTCCCAGACTTTCCATTTAGGTCCCTGGTCGCTGTTAACCTGTTCCAGGCTGAAATAACACCAGTTGATAGCCAGTTTGTCCCCCATCTCCTCTTCTACCCTGTGCAACCAAACCGTTGCATTGTAGACCCAGGGTCAGAGGGCGTCATAATAAATATCCAGGGCAACGGTATCGCTCAATTCAACCATTTTTATCTCCTTAAAAATAAAATACTCCAGGTAAACAAAAGTATCTTCTCTTACTATCAGGTACTTTCATTCTACAATGACGCCTGTTTCAAGACAAGGCAACCTAAGATGCCATTACCGTGCCTGAGTTTAGAACTTTATGTTTAACCCAGTCCTCATATATCTCCTTTCCCGTCAACAGCTAAAGTGATGGCATTGTTGTGACCGGGATTACAGAAAAGCCCCTGTACTAACGAGTAAACTTTATTAACAATTAAATTTGGTGAAGGAGATACTATGAAAGCCAAGTACGCGAACAGGACTCTCATCGTGATTACGGGAGCTATCATAGGCATGATAATCGCCTATTTCAGTGCAGGTTCCGCAAACACCGGTAATCTGGTTACGGGCGCTTTTTTTGGATCGGCACTGGGGTTCTATTTTATGCTCAGTCGTCAGCCTGGTATTGGCTGAGGGTCTCAAGACTAAAGTCCCGTGAGTGACTGAGGACGAAAAGAGATTAATCCAGGTTTCTTATCCGGGGCAGGAAGATGATGGCCAGGATGGACAGGCCGGTCAGGGTCAGGGCAAAACTGCCGATGGCTATCTGTATGCCGACGGCCTCCGAGAGCAACCCGGCCGCGAAGGCGCCAAAACTGGTCAACCCGAACTGCATAAAGAAGATGCTCATTACCCGCCCCCGGTACTCGTCATCAACGTAGTACTGGACCAGGGTGTTGCCCCGGGTCATCTGCCCGGACTGGCCCAGCCCAACAAAAACGACCAGGGCGAGAGACAGCGGCCAGATGCTCGAAAATGCGAAAGCGGCCAGGGCCGAACCCATCAAGACGCCGCTACCCAGCAGCATCATACCCCGTTTCTTGTT
>JAZFUC010000124.1:0-4277 GCA_036446995.1 Dehalococcoidales bacterium
TGGCCAAGGAAGCTCTTTTCAGGCGCAGCGGCCACCTGCCTTATTACTCGGAAAGTATGTATCCCCCGATGGAACTCGAAGGGGTTAATTACTACGTAAAGCCGATGAACTGCCCCATGCACCATAAAATATTCGCCAGCAAGATACGCAGTTACCGCGACCTACCGATAAAGCTGGCCGAATACGGGACCTGCTACCGTTACGAGAAATCCGGCGAGCTGCTTGGCCTGATGCGGGTCCGCTCAATGCAGATGAACGACTCTCACATATACTGCTCGGAAGAGCAGTTTGAACAGGAGTTTGCCGCGGTGGTCTTTCTTTATCAGACATACTTCAAAATATTCGATATTAAAGAGTATTATATGCGCCTGAGCACTCACCACTCCAGCGGTCTGGGTAAGAAATACATAGATAACGAGGAACTGTGGCTGAAGACCGAAGAGATGGTACGCCGGGCAATGGATAATAATAATATTCCCTATGTGGAATCAGCTGACCAAGCGGCCTTCTATGGTCCGAAAATAGATGTCCAGATTAAAAGCGCTATCGGCCAGGAGTTCACCCTGGCCACCAACCAGGTGGACTTCTCCCAGTCGAATAGTTTTGATCTGAAATTCATCAACGAACAGGGCAAGGAGGAAAGACCCCTGATTATCCACGCTGCCCCCTTAAGCGTTCACGAGCGCCTGATTGGATTTCTGCTGGAGCACTTCGCCGGGGCCTTCCCCGTATGGCTGGCCCCGGTCCAGGCAACCATTATTCCGGTGGCTGACCGGCACCTGGATTTTGCCGCCGGGCTGAAAAAGCAATTGATGGACAAGGATATACGGGTAAAAGTGGATGCCCGTTCGGAAAGAATGAACCAAAAAATCAGGCAGGCACAACTGGAAAAAATACCCTATATGCTGATAGTCGGTGATAAAGAAATGGCTGATTCTTCATTATCTGTGCGGCTGCGGAACGGTGAGCAGATGGCCTTCCCTTCTCTGGATGAATTTATTAAAGTGGCCCTGAACGCAATCGATAACCGGACATTGTCTTTAACCTAGCAGGGCGGCAGCGATGGTACGGACAAAGCTGCGATTTGATTATCAGCCCCCAATATGCTATAGTTTCCTTCGTGATATGGGTGAAATTTCGGGAGGACAGTTAGAACATAGTTAAGAAACTCCGGATTAATGCCGAAATCAGAACTAAAGAGGTACGCCTGGTAGGCGACAAGGGTGAGCAACTAGGCGTCATGCCTCTTTATCAGGCTCGTGAAATAGCGAAGACCCGTAATCTTGACCTGGTTGAGGTCGCGGCAACAGCCGTACCGCCTGTCTGTCGTCTGCTTGATTACGGAAAGTATAAGTATGAGCAGGCCAAAAAAGATAGAGAGGCCAGGAAGGCAACCAAGATTGCCGTTCTCAGAGAAGTCAGGATCAGGCCCAAGATAGGCGACCATGATTTCGAAGCCAAAGCCAGGTCCGCCAGGAAATTAATACTGGGTGGAGACAAGGTAAAGGTAACGGTACTTTTCAGGGGGAGGGAAATCACCCATCCTGAAATAGCCCGGAGGCTGCTGCAGAAAATGGCGGATACCCTTGGTGATATCGCTACAATTGAGAAGAATCCGCTGATTGAAGGCAGAAGAATGCATTTAATAATGACACCGGTGGCAACCCAGAAATCTAAGAGCAAAGAAGGGGTACCGCAAGTTTAATGCCTAAATTAAAAACTCATAAAGGGGCTAAAAGCCGTTTTCATGTGACCGGCACCGGTAAAATACTGCGCACCAAGGGCGGCAAGAGTCATTTCCGCATCAGGAAAGCCAAGCGTACCAAGAGACTTTATGATGAGAAACTGCCCCTCAGTCCCAGTGACAGGATTAGAATAAAAAGACTTATACCTTACGGGATAAAGTAAGAGGAGAACTACCTTGCCACGAGTAAAAAGAGGAGTTGCCGCCCACCGCCGCCACAAGAAAGTGCTGGCTTTAACCAAGGGACACAGGGCAACCAAGCATAAGCTTTTCCGCAGGGCCAAGGAATCAATGTTAAAATCTTTGAGCTACGCCTATGCTCACCGGCGTGAGCGAAAAGGTGATATGAGACGGCTGTGGATATTACGGGTGAACGCCGGCAGCCGGGCTAACGGGCTTACCTACGGACGGTTTATTAACGGTTTAAAGAAATCAGGCATTGAGATAAACCGTAAAATGCTGGCTGATATGGCGGTTAGGGAACCGGAAGCGTTCAGCGCCATTGTCGCCCAGGCCAAAAGTCAGCTGGATAACTAACTCTCCGAGAGTTGTTGACAGGCATCTATCCCTGCATTATACTACCTCTAAATAACATAAAGCAGGTATTAATGGGGTATCTTACAGTATCCTTCCAGTTTAATCAGGACTTCATGTTTCCGGAGCGCTAAAAGCGCTTGGGAGGTTTCTGCATACCTGACTAATACTGTAATACCTGTAAAGAGAACGGATAGATGTAAAGAACCCTCCCGCAAGGAGGGTTCTTTTTAGTACTAAGACAATCAACAGGACATTGAGATGACACAACAACCTGAAAATTTAAAAGAAAAAGCACTATTGGAGCTGGAAGGCATCAAGGAAGCCGATGAACTGGAATCCTGGCGGGTCCGTTACCTGGGCAGAAAGGGCGAACTGACCGGCATACTCCGTAGTCTGGCTGGTCTACCACCCGAAGAGAGAAAAGCACTCGGAGCCAACGCCAACCAGGCCAAAACTCTCCTGGAGGACGGTTTTAAGCAAAAAGAGATGGCCCTGCGGGCTGGTCAATCAGCCTCTAAGGGTGAGGATTACATTGATGTCACACTGCCGGGCCGCCCGGTACCCGGCGGACATTTGCATCCGATAACCCAAACGATTAACGAGATAACTGATATTTTCAGCTCTTTAGGTTTTCAGGTAGCCGAGGGGCCGGAAGTGGAATGGGACTATTATAACTTTGAGGCGCTGAATATTCCGGCCGAACACCCGGCCCGTGACAGCCAGTCAACATTCTGGGTTGACCGGCCGCCGCACAGCAAAAAAGGCCCGATGCTTTTACGGACTCAAAACACGGCTACTACCGCCCGTATGCTGGAGGTAAACGACCCTCCGATGAGGCTGGTGGAGCCCGGTAAGGTCTATCGTTACGAGGCGACGGACGCTACCCACGGCTGGATGTTTTACCACATCGATGGTATTGCCGTGGACAAAGGCATTACATTAGCCGACTTGAAAGGGACTCTGCATGAGTTTGCCCGTCGCTTTTTTGGTGAAGACAGGCAGGTTAGATTCCGTTGTGATTTTTTCCCCTTTGTAGAACCGGGGGTTGAGATTGCCATTGATTGTGCCCTGTGCAGGGGAGCTGGCTGCCGGCTTTGCGGGCAGAGCGGCTGGATTGAACTTGGAGGGGCCGGCATGACTCATCCCGATGTACTCAGACGGGGGGGTATAGACCCGGAGGTTTATACCAGCTTTGCCTTTGGTATGGGTGTAGACCGAATGCCGATGCTGCGCTACGGTATTGATGATATCAGGCAATTCTATAACAATGATGTAAGATTTCTGAGGCAGTTCTAGAATGAAAGCTACTCTTGGATGGCTAAAAGAATATGTTGCAATAACCTTGCCGGCAAGTGAAGTGGCCGACAGGCTTACGATGGCCGGACTGGAAGTTGATAAAGTTACCGCAACCGGCGGGGATTGGAACAATGTAGTGGTGGGGCAGATAAAAGCCATAAATCCCCACCCAAACGCTGACCGCCTTACTTTACCCACCGTTGACCTGGGGGACGAAGAAGCGACTGTTGTTTGCGGAGCGCCCAACCTGGAGATCGGCCTGAAAGTGGTCTTCGCCAAAGTCGGCGCCACCCTGATCGACGGACACACCGGGAAACTGTCTGCCTTGAAAGCGGCCAAGATACGGGGAATCGCCTCCAGCGGCATGGTCTGTTCTGAAAAAGAACTTGGCATCTCAGACAGTCACCTGGGGATTCTGGTCTTACCTGATGACGCTCCGGTAGGCACTCCACTGGCCGATTATATGGGAGACACCGTGTTTGACCTGGATGTAACACCTAACCGGCCTGATTGCTTATCTGTGACAGGTATCGCCAGGGAAATTGCCGCTATGACCGGTGAGAAAACTGATATTAAAGAAGTGAGCTACCCGGAGGCGGGTCAGGATATCAAGGGGCAGATCAGAGTTGAGATTCAGGCCCCGGATTTATGCCCCCGGTACTGCGCCAGCCTGGTAAAAGGAATTACCATAACCGAATCC
>JAZFUC010000125.1:0-4556 GCA_036446995.1 Dehalococcoidales bacterium
ACTATAGAAGAATGGCCTTGCGGACTGAACATCAGAATTGGTAGTTTCGCCCTACCGAAACAGGTAGGCTCTTGATTTTGCAATCTACCGCCGACAGTTGGAAGCCGTGGAACAGGTCTGAGGGAGCGGGCCAGGCCGCAACGATTAGTGGATCTTTGAGGTGGAAAGGTGTGGAATAAGTCTGAAAAGGTGGGTTATGCCGCCGGGACTAGTGGTTCCTTGAGGCGGGACCAACTCCGTGTTCCATAGCCCAGGCTACCACCTGGGTACGGTTTCTCAGGTGCAGCTTGCTGAGGATATTCTTCATATGATAGCTGACCGTATTCTCGGATATAAATAAAGCGGTGGAGATTTCTCTATTGGTTTTTCCTTGGCCCAGTTCTTCGAGCACTTCCTGCTCCCGCTCGGTCAGACCTGCCTCCGCTTCGGGTCGTTGCTGCTCTCCCTTAATACGGGCGAACTCTGAAATCAGTTTTCTTGCCAGGCCTAGAGACATTACCGGCTCGTTACGGCTGATGCGATTTACCAGGTCGGCAAATTCCTCTTCTCGAAGATTCTTCAGCAGGTACCCTCCGGCCCCGCTCTTGATAGCTTCAAACAGGGGCATGAGACATGTAATGCCAGGGCATTATCTAAAGACAAACTGGAACTGGCTGTTGTAGAACAGATTAAGGAGAAGGTTCTTAATAACGAATGGCTGGAGGAACTGGTTAAACTTGTGAACAAGGAGCTTGATTCAAGCCACAGCCTGCTTGGCGAAAAGTTGGATGCTATCGATGCGGATCTGGGCAATGTCAGAGTCCGGCTATCCAGGCTTTACGACGCAGTCGAAACGGGCAAGCTGCCTCTTGATGATCTGGCCCCGAGAATCAGGGAACAGAGAGAAAGAGAGGCTGAACTGAGCAAGATGAGGCTGGGAGTAGAAGCGGATATGCTGGTGCAGGGCCCTGATCACGTTGATGCCGGAACCATAAAGACCCACGCTAAGGATCTCAAAAGCATACTCCAAGAAGCCGACCTAGTTTCGAGCAAGGCTTTTCTGAAGACGTTTATCAAGCGGATTGAGATCAATGGTAATGAGGTGACCGTACAATACACATTGCCGATGCCACCTCATAGCAAAACAACAGATAAGATATCAGTTCTGCCTATTGATACCCTTGGTGGAGATAGGGGGACTCGAACCCCCGGCCTCTGCATTGCGAACGCAGCGCTCTCCCAGCTGAGCTATATCCCCATTTCCCCGCTAGAAATTATAGCATATATCTTTCTTGTCAGTCAGTAGCATTATTGCTATACTGGATTGTCTTTCAAGGTGGAAAAGTAATGAATTATGAGACTGTTATCGGGCTTGAGGTACACGCCCAACTAAAGACCAGGAGCAAGATGTACTGCCGCTGCAGTACGGATTATGATGCCGACCCGCCGAACAGCCATGTTTGTCCGGTGTGCCTGGGTATGCCCGGGGTACTGCCCGTAATCAACCGGCAGGCGGTGAAATACACCATTATGACCGGAATCGCCCTGAACTGCGCCATCTCCGATTACACCAAATTCGACCGTAAGAACTACCCCTATCCCGACCTGATGAAAGGCTACCAGATTTCACAATATGACCAGCCGATTGCCCATGACGGCTGCCTGACCATAGATATGGACGGCCAGGAAAAGAAGATAGGCATAACCCGCGTCCACCTGGAGGAAGATGTGGCCAAGCTGATGCACCGCACCGCTACCGACGGAGAAAGCTACAGCCTGGTGGATGTTAACCGGGCCGGAATGCCCCTGATGGAGGTGGTTGGCGAGCCTGATATACGCTCCCCGGAAGAAGCCAGGCAATACCTCATCGAACTGCGTAATATCTTGCGTTACCTGGATGTTTCCACGGCTAATATGGAAGAAGGCAGCTTCCGCTGCGACGCCAATATCAGCATCCGCCCTGAAGGCACTACGGAATACCTGACCAAGGTTGAAATCAAGAATATGAACAGTCTCCGGGCGGTCTACCGGGCGCTGGAATATGAAGTCAAGCGGCAGACAAAAGCCACCGAAGAAGGCAAAAAGCTGGTCCAGGAGACCAGGGGCTGGGTGGAGGAAAAGGGGATAACCGTGTCACAGCGCAGTAAGGAATACGCCCACGATTACCGCTACTTCCCGGAACCGGACCTGCCCCCGCTGACAATGAGCCGGAAACTGGTGGACGAGATAAGCTCGGAACTGCCGGAACTGCCTGATACCAGGCGGAAAAGATTTATGGAAGATTACGGCCTGACAGCCTATGACGCCGGACTTCTTACTAGCTCCAAGGCCATGGCTGATTATGAAGAAGAATTCGTGGCTGTGTCTACAGGTACACCGGAAAATCTAGCAAAGACTGAATCCGCCAAACTCGGCAGTAACTGGATCCTGGGAGAAGTCAGCCGCATAATAAATGCCCGGAACATCGATATTACTCGTTTTGGAGAAAAGGTTAATCCCGGCAAGTTGGCTGATCTGACAACTCTGAATTCCCAGGGGGTTATCAATAATGCCACCGCCAAGGAAATGCTGGAGGAAATGTTCAATACCGGAAAAGACCCTGAGACCCTCCTCAATGAGGGGGGACGCGGTCAAATCAGTGACAGCGGGGAGCTGGCAGAAGCGGTGGCCGGGACAATAAAGGCCAATGCCCCGGCTGTAGCCGATTATAAAGCCGGCAAAGAACAGGCGGTCAAGTTCCTGGTCGGCCAGGTGATGAAAGCCACTAAGGGTCGGGCCAATCCACAGCTGGTAAATGAATTAGTAAAAGAGAAACTGGAGGAAGCATAACATTGCAAACGGGCCTTTTTATTGGACAGATAATCATCTCGGTTTCCCTGATACTGGCTATCCTGCTCCAGGTCCGGGGCGGCGGGCTGGGCGGTATCTTCGGCCAGGCTGACAGTGTCTTCCGGACCAAGCGAGGGGTGGAAAAGACCTTATTCCAGCTCACCATCGTGCTGGTAGTCCTTTTCATCATTATCTCTATTGTCGCCCTTCGGATCAGGTAGTCAGGGACAACAGCAAAGCGGTACCGAAGTGACGTTCGGGCAACCGCTAACCCGGTTTTACCGCCTCTGCTATACTTTTCTTCAATAAATGGCGCCACATCGGTCCCGGGGAGTAAGTAATGGAAAAATGGCGAGATACCCGCTGGACGCACCGAATGACGGTCCACCTGGACTTCAACAATATGATGTCGGATTTTGTCGGCCAGGGCAGGGGCATCACCCGTGAAGAAATAAACGAACTCGCCCCCAGGGCACTGGAAATAGCCAACAGCATAAGCACCCGGGTGGAAGCCGGTGAACTGGGATTTTACGAACTGCCTTATGACACGGAAACAGCTGAAAAGATAGTTAAGATGGCCGGGTCATACCGGGGCAAATGTGATGACCTGGTTATCCTGGGTATCGGCGGCTCGGCCCTGAGCACCACGGCCCTCTTCCGCGCTCTCTGCCCTCCCCGGCACAATTTACTCACCAGGCGGGCCAGGGGCGGCCAACCCCGCGTCTTTGTTATGGACAATGTCGACCCGGCCTCCTTCAAAAGTGTCCTGGACATTATTAATCCTGAAAAGACGGTATTTAATGTCATCACAAAATCAGGCGGTACGGCTGAAACGCTGAGCCAGTTCCTGATTATCCGGCAATTTCTCGAGGACAAGATAGGCAAAGAAGCGGCCCGGGAGCAGATAGTGGTTACCACCGGCCCCAGGCGGGAACGGCTGAATGCAATGGCTGAAGAGGAAGGCTATCGCCTGCTCACCATCCCGGAAAATGTGGGGGGACGCTTTTCCGTGCTAACCCCGGTGGGGCTCTTCCCGGCGGCCATGTTCGGGGTAGATATCCTCGAGCTGCTGGCCGGAGCCCGTTATATGGACGAGCTCTGCCAGACGAAGAAGCTGCTCCAGAATCCGGCTTACTTGGCCGGAGCCCTCCATTACCTGGCCGATGTAAAACGGGGGCTGAATATTGCCGTTATGATGCCCTATAGTGACTCCCTTATCCAGGTAGCTATCTGGTTCAGGCAGCTCTGGGCGGAAAGCCTGGGCAAAGCGGTAAACAACGCCGGTGAAACAGTAAACGTGGGACAAACTCCGGTGGTGGCTTCCGGGGTGACCGACCAGCACAGCCAGATGCAGCTATACCAGGAAGGCCCTTACGACAAGCTCATTACCTTCCTGACCGTTGATAATCCGCCTGGGACCCTGGCCATTCCCAAGATGAAAGAACCGAGGGAAGAGATGGCCTACCTGGGTGGGCATGATATGGCCGAACTGATGAAGATTGAACTTCTGGCCACCCAGTTGGCCCTGACCAAGGCCGGACGGCTGAATATGAGCTTTATCCTGCCGGAGGTAAACCCCTTTACCATCGGCCAGCTCTTTTTCCTGCTGGAGGTGCAGACGGTCTTTACCGGCGGCTTGTACGATATCAATCCCATGAACCAACCAGGCGTGGAAGCCGGCAAGCAATTCATCAACGGAATGATGGGCAGGAGCGGGTTTGAAGATAAGGCAAGGGAGAGCCGGGAAT
>JAZFUC010000126.1:0-3902 GCA_036446995.1 Dehalococcoidales bacterium
GCAATAAAAGTGTCATTAGTCAACCAAGCGGAAAAAATATAGATAAAAAGAGCCTCTCTTGATAAAAAAGCCGGGTGAGAGTATAGTTTTGCGGAGAGATTGAAGGTGGGTTTCGATGACTAGTCCTGAATCAGATTTGGAAAGCACCCTTCGCCCTCTGGACGGGTCAGAGGCACTAACGCTGCTGAATGACGTGGCCGGCTTTCTGACGGAACGAGACATCCGGGCGTACATAACCGGCGGCTGGGTGCGTGATGTCTTGCTGGGGCGGGATACGGCGGATATCGATATCGCTGTCCGGGGAGATGGACTGGAGGTTGCCCGTTCTGTAGCAGTCGCCCTCGGCGGCAGGTATGTCCTGCTTGATAGTGAAAACGGGGTGGGCCGGGTGGTCCTGCCCGGCAGGAGAACCGAATTTGATTTTACAACCCTCAGGGGTAATATCGAAGAGGACCTGGCCCTGCGTGACTTTACCGTGAACGCTATGGCTATCGATATGTGCCAGCTGTCAGGCAGTTTCTCAGATATCCGGCTGATAGACCCTTTAAATGGTTATGCCGACCTGCGGGGCGGTATAATCCGGGCAGTGGCTGATACTGTTTTTACTTCGGATGGGGCCCGCCTGCTGCGGGGAGTGAGGCTGGCCGCCGAGCTGGGGTTCACTATCGATGAGAAAACAGAAACCTTGCTGGAGCAACACTCCGGACTGATAGCCGGAGTGGCCGGCGAGCGGGTACGTGGAGAACTGCTAAGGCTGCTGGCTGTTCCCGGCGCCGGAATATTTGTCGCTTACCTGGATAAACTGGGCCTGCTGACGGTCATCTTCCCCGAGATGGAGCAGGCAAAAGGGGTAAAACAGCCGGGGGAGCACTTCTGGGATGTATTCCACCATTCTCTGAGGACGGTCAGTGCCACTGACTTTCTTTTAGGCGAAGGGGAATGGGAATTCGGCGGGGATGAAGTCCGGGCCGCCATTCCGGGCATGGAGATAGAGGCCGATTACTTTGAGCAGGAGGTCGGAAAGGGCAGCACCAGGAAGTCTCTGCTCCGGCTGGCTGCCCTGCTTCACGATGTCAGTAAACCGGCGAAGAAGACCATTGAGGCCGGGGGCCGGATGCGTTTCCTCGGACACGCCGCTGACGGGGCAGCCGTCGCGGCGGAAAGGCTGGCAGCTCTGAGATTCAGTGTCAAGGAAATAAATCTGGTGGAGGCGCTGATACTGCATCACCTCAGGCCAACACAGATGAGCAATGACGGCCTGCCCAGCAACCGGGCTATTTACCGCTACTTCCGTGACACGGATGAAGCAGCTGTAGACATTCTCTTACTCAGCCTGGCCGACCACCTGGCCAGCCGTGGCCCCGATCTGGATCCGGCCGCCTGGCGGGAGCATACCCGGCTGGTCGATTATGTTATCCGCCAGCGTATTGAAAAAGAAAAAATTATTATACCTCCCAAATTAGTCAGCGGGTATGATATAATGAATATTCTTGGGGGGAGTGCCGGGCCGGTGGTAGGTAAGACGTTGGAGGTGGTGCGTGAGGCCCAGGCCGCGGGTGAGGTGGTTACCAGGCAGGATGCATTAGCCTTTGTTGAAAAGCTGCTGGCTGCGCCTGACTGGTTAGAGACGAGAAACGATAAGAATTAGAAAGGCGCGACCGTCAGGATATGTCCCCTGATAAAAACAGGTATGATTAGAAGAAACAGGTTCGTTTTCCTTATAGTACTGATTATATTCGGCCTGGCCGCGGCTGTAGTATTACCCATAGACGATGGAGCCCTGTTTAGCAAAGGGGTGAGACTGGGACTGGACCTGCAGGGCGGCGTTCACATCGTCTACCAGGCTGACTTTTCTGCCCTGGAACCGGGTGGTGAAGATGACGCTATAGAAGGGGCCATGGCTATCCTCCAGAACCGGATAAATCCGATGGGGGTGACCGAGCCGATTATCCAGAGGCAGGGCTCCGACCGTATCGTAGTGGAACTGCCTGGGCTTGACATAACAGATAAGGAAAAGGAAGGCCTCTCCCGGGTGGCCGTGCTGGAGTTCGGGGTACCGGTTACCGGTAACGGAACAGCCCGCTGGGAGAATGAGCTTGGCAAATGGAACCCGGCCACTGCAATTATAGACGGCCAGGAGAAAACCCTGACCAGCCGTTACTTTACCCAGAACACCCAAGTTATCCAGGGAGATCTGGGTGGTGTAGAGCTGATATTTGAGTGGGACGAGGAAGGCAGTATCTTATCCGAAGAAATTACCGGCCGGCTGGCAATCAACCAGTCCCCGCTGGGTATCTTTGAGGGAGAGAGCGCTTTGCTGGGGGAAGACGACCGGCCTATTGCCCCCCGGGTTCAATCGGTTATTGTTTCCCGGGGACGGATTACCGGATTGAGCCTGGCCGAGGCCACACGGCTATCCAACCAGCTGAATGCCGGCCGCCTGCCGGTGCCCCTGGAGATAATCTACGACCAGACGGTGTCACCGATTCTGGGGTCTGATTTTGTAGAGAAAAGCGTCAAGGCCGGGCTCATCGGAATTCTGATGGTCATGCTCTTTATGATTTTTTACTACCGCTTGTCCGGGCTCCTGGCCAGCCTGGCCCTGGTTTTTTACGGGGTCATGGTGCTGGCCCTCTTTAAGCTGATACCTGTTACCCTTACCCTGGCCGGACTGGGCGGGTTTACTCTCTCAATCGGTATGGCGGTGGACGCTAACGTGCTTATTTTCGAACGGATGAAAGAGGAACTCAGGGAAGGAAGAACCCTGGGGGCGGCTATCGAGGCCGGATTTAATCGCGCCTGGACAGCCATTCGTGACGGTAATGTGACTACGCTTATTGTCTGCGGAATTTTGCTCTGGCTGGGCAGTAGTATCGTGGCCAGCGCTCCCGTGGTGGCCTTTGCCTGGGCGCTGGCTATCGGCGTGCTGGTGAGTATGCTTACCGCCATACTGGTGACCAGGACGCTGCTCCGCCTCTTCGTCGGCACCCCCCTGGTGCGGCACACCCGGCTGTTCAGCCCTCACCTGAGGAGGAAATAGCAAGATTATGATGATAAATATCCGGGGCGGAAATAATGTTTGATATAATCGGCAACAGGCTTCGTTTCATCCTGGTGGCCGGCGTGGTGGTACTGGCCTGCGCCGTCTTTCTGCTTACTTACGGTCTCAAGGCGGGGATTGAATTCAGCAGCGGCTCAATGATGACCGTCGGTTTTGAGGAAACAGTGGAGCAGGCTGACTTGAAAGGGGAGCTGGCCGGCCTTGGTTATGCCGGCGCCCTTATTCAGCAGATTGGCGATGATGATTTTCTGATCCGCCTGCCCGAACTGACCGGCAATGAAAAAACGGAACTGCAGGAAGGACTGGTGGTCGCACTGGGTAATCTCCAGGTCAAGGAATTCGATGCTGTTTCTCCAATGGTCGCCGGCGAAACGACCCGGAACGCGGCTATCGCTGTTTCCGTGGCTGCTCTGGGCATATTGCTTTATATCGCCTGGGCGTTCCGGAGGATGCCCAATCCCTTCCGCTACGGAGCCTGCGCTATTGTTGCCCTGCTCCACGACACCCTGGTTGCCCTGGGGGTGTTTGCCATCCTCGGCGGTATACTGGGCTGGGAAATAAACCTGATGTTCGTTACCGGTATCCTGGCGGTTATCGGCTACAGTGTCAACAACACCGTGGTTGTCTTTGACAGAATACGGGAAAATCTGACCAGGAATGAAAGATACAGTTTTGGGACGGTGGTCAACAGCAGCCTGGTCGAAACGATAAGCCGTTCACTTAATACCAGTCTGACAACCCTCTTTGTCGTCATATCCCTGTTATTATTTGTCGGCCCGGCAATACAGAATTTTGCCATAGTACTGATGGTCGGCATTATTGCCGGCACCTACAGTTCTCT
>JAZFUC010000127.1:0-3683 GCA_036446995.1 Dehalococcoidales bacterium
ATGCCTATCGACGGCAGCGAGAAAACCGGCTCTGTTGGTAAAGCCCTGCCCGGCTGGCAGGTAAAAACGGTTGATGATAGCGGGGCGGTGGTGTCCTGTAACCGCAGCGGCGAGATAATCGTCAGGGGGCCGATTATGAAAGGGTATTACAATAATCCCGAGGCTACCGCCGAGCTTGTCCGGGATGGCTGGTTTTATACCGGTGATATGGGCAGGATTGATGAAGACGGTTGCCTCTATTACACCGGCCGGAAAAAAGATATTATTATCCTGAAAGGCCAGAACATCGCTCCGGATGATATAGAAAGCGTGCTGTGCAAACACCCTGCGATTGCTGAAGCGGCTGTTTTCGGGATTCCGGATAAAATGCGGGGTGAGATAGTCGGAGCCGCCATCGAATTAAAAGTCGGGGAGACGGTTACCGAACAGGATATCCGGAAGTTGTGCCAGAGCTATATGGTGGATTATAAAGCGCCCAAGAAAATCTTCTTTCTGGATTTACTGCCGAAGACCGCGGAAGGTAAAATTGACATGACCGCCCTTCGCGCCAGGCTGGCGATACCGCCCCTTTTCCCTGAAGCCGCCACTACTTAACCGTCTTCTCGCGTAATAGTATTATCACATTACAGACAGAGTTTCTGACCGCGCTATTCCTCAAGTTTTAAACAAATAATAGGGCTATTACTGGTTACTATCCACTAAACAGCATTATTTTCGCCAAACATCTAGCGGAATATTAAAAAAAGTTCTATAATTAGATTATATGTATAGTTATAGTCGTTGATTTTTTGCTGCCTTGGGGCAGGTTATTGAAAGTATGAACCGGCTTCATCATATCGTACACGGTTCTTGCGGCTACCTCCTTAATTATCAGGCACAATTGTAACCGTTTCGCTTCAACAGCAATTATATCAGAGTAAAGTTATCAGTTATTCTATTTGACTGGAGAGAGATTATAGTGGAAATACAGGTTGTTTCAGGTGATATTAGCGGGACTAAGGCCGGGGCCGTAATTATTACTGTGTTTGAAGGTGTGGAGAAATTGGAAGGGGAAGCCGCTGTTATAGACAGGGCCCTGGACGGGGGTATTTCCAGCCTGATCGCCTCCGGTGAGATTAAAGGAAAATTGAATCAGGTTACGGTAATTCACAGCCTCGGTAAACTTCCAGCGGACAGGGTAGCCGTGGCCGGTCTGGGCAAAGAGGCCGAAGTTAGTCTTGATAAAATACGGGGAATGGTTGCCGTCGCCTGCCGCCGCTTGCGGGGGCAACAGGTAGCAGATATTGCTATTACCGCTCAGGGGACAGGCATAAACGGAATAACCGCGGAAAGCTCCTCCCAGGCAATAGCTGAAGGCGCCCTGTTGGGCACCTACACCTTCCGCAGGCACATTACGAAAGAAGCCGAGAATGGCGAGATAAAGCAGCTCAGCATCGTTGATTCCGGGGGAGCTGGTTTATCGGCCCTGGAACGGGGCAGTGAAAAAGGCCGGATTATGGCGGAAGCGACCAACCTGGCCCGCGATATGGTTAATGAACCGTCTAATTTTATGACTCCTGTGAACATGGCCGAGACGGCTAAACAGCTGGCCGGGGACTACGGACTCGAAGTTAACCTGCTTGAAAAAAAGCAGATGGAAGAACTGGGAATGGGGGCTCTCCTGGGGATAGCCCAGGCCAGTAGCCAGCCTGCCAGGTTTATTATCCTCAACTATAAGGGCGGCAAGTCCAAAGACATCGATATCGCCTTGCTCGGCAAGGCGATAACCTTTGATTCCGGCGGTATCTCTATTAAGCCGTCGGAGGGGATGGGGGAAATGAAGAGTGATATGGCCGGGGGCGCCGCCGTAATAGCTGCCATGGGCGCTATCGCCCGGCTTAAACCGGCCATTAATGTGATGGGCCTGGTGCCGGCCACTGAAAATCTGCCCGGCGGCAAAGCAATGAAACCGGGTGATATCCTCACGGCTATGGGCGGCAAAACAATTGAGATTATTTCCACCGATGCGGAAGGGAGACTGGCCCTGGCTGATGCCATCGGCTACGCCCGGGACCATAAAGCCAAACTTATAGTTGACGTGGCCACTTTAACAGGGGCCTGCCGAATCGCCCTGGGTGATGTATGTACCGGCGCCTTTGGCAACGACCAGGACCTTATTGACAAGGTGATTGCCGCCGGGGTTGAAGTGGGCGAGCGTATCTGGCAGATGCCGATGTACGATGAATACAAGGAACAGAACAAGAGTGATGTGGCTGACATTAAGAATACCGGCGGCAGACTGGCCGGGGCGATTACGGCCGCTCAGTTTCTGGCCGAGTTCGCCGGTGACAGTCCCTGGGTACACCTGGATATTGCCGGCACCAGCATGACCGAAAAAGAACGCAATCACCAGGTAAAAGGAGCTACCGGGGTTCCGGTAAGGACACTGGTGAACCTCGTTCTGAACATGGCGGGTAAATAAGGAGACGTTTGAGGCTGTGAAAATCAAATGGTTGGGGCATGCCGCTTTCCTCATAACTGCAGATAATGGCACCAGGATTATAACTGACCCTTATCTGCCTAATGAGCAGCTCAGATACGCTGAAATAACTGAAACGGCTGATATCGTTACTACCAGTCACGAGCATGGCGACCACAGTAATGTGGCTGCTGTGGGCGGTAATCCGGCCGTGATTACGGCCACAGGTGAGGCCAAAGGGATTAAGTTTGATGGAATACCCGTCTATCATGATGACTCATCCGGCAGCCAGAGGGGCAGTAATACCATATTTTGTTTCGAGGTTGACGGCATCCGTGTCTGCCACCTCGGTGACCTGGGTCATCCGCTGAGTGATGAGGAAGTGAAGGCCGTTGGTAGAGTGGATATACTTCTTATTCCGGTGGGCGGTTTTTTCACCATTGATGCCGCCGTGGCCACCGCTGTATCGGACAGACTGTCTCCCAGGATAGTTATACCGATGCATGTCAGGAATGACCGGTGCAGTTTTCCCATAGCCGGAGTAGATGATTTTCTCAAGGGGAAGGATAACGTGACCAAACTGGACGTGAGCGAGGTAGAGTTTCACTCTAGCCAGCTGCCCGGAGTTACCCAGATAGTGGTACCGGAACCGGCTTTATAGAAGTCAGATGTATAAAAGACAGATTGGATTGAGGAGTAAGGTTTGATAGTTGATGCCGCAGAGTTTATTTTCAAACCACCGCCGGTAGTGTCCCGGGCGCGGCGGGTTTTGATTAAACCCAGTGCGTCTTACCCGGTATCATACCCGGTCAGCACCAGCCGCGAGATACTATCGGTAATAATAAGGGGCATCCGGCAGGTGAGCGATGCGGATATCTTGCTGCTGGAAGGAACAGCCGGGGGTGGCTCAATTTACCCCATTTATCAGTCCCTGGGCTATGACTTCCCCCGGGTGCTGCTGCTGGATGTAAAAGACTGCATCTGGGTGGAGGTGGATAATCCCCTGCCCAAACCGCTGGCCGTGCCCACGTTCTGGGTGCCGAATGTTATTCTGTCCAGTGACTATTTGATATCCGTTTCCCCGTTGAAGACCTTCAAGGGCAGGAGTAATCTCAGCGTAATGAATATGCTTACCCTGCTGCCCCACGCCAAATATAGTCTGGATGAGAGCGGAGGCTGGGAGGCATTATATAATCTGGGGATAGACCGGGTAATTACAGACCTT
>JAZFUC010000128.1:0-5475 GCA_036446995.1 Dehalococcoidales bacterium
CTCGGTGTAAGCAAGGATGCTAACGGGAAACAAATTAAAGGGGCTTTTCGCAAGCTGGCCTTTGAGTTTCATCCTGACCGTAATGGGGATGACGGGGCTGAGGAACAGTTTAAGGAACTGAATGAAGCCTACGAAGTGCTCTCGGATACAGAGAAACGCGACGCCTACGACCGGTACGGCCACGATGGCGCGGATGGTCTCTTCGGGCAGGGGTTTGAAGGGGCCGGTTTTGATGGCTTTGGCAGTATCTTTGACGCTTTCTTTGGAGGACGGACATCCACTGCCTCCCGGCAGGCGCCGGTACGCGGGGCTGATATTCAGCGTAGTATCACCATAACCCTTGAGGAAGCCGCCTTCGGTCTCGAAAAAGAAGTGAGTCTTTCCCGCACCGAGCACTGTCCCCAATGCCAGGGCAGCGGCAGCAAGCCCGGCGCTAAACCGGCCCAGTGCCCTGAATGCAGGGGGGCCGGTCAGGTTCGCCGTGTCCAGCAGAGCATCTTCGGTCGTTTTACCAATATTGCTGTTTGCCCCCAATGCCAGGGTGAAGGCAAGGTAATTACTGAACCCTGTACCAAGTGCCGTGGCTCCGGTAAAGAACGGGTTCAGCGTGATATTATGGTCAAGATACCGCCCGGGGTGGAAGAAGGCTCCCGGATGCGCCTCACCGGAGAAGGTGATGCCGGGTCCAGAGGCGGACAGCCGGGTAATCTCTATATTGACATTGCCGTCAAGAGACACGATATTTTTGTGCGGGATGATGATGATATTCTATACGAATTACCGGTTAATTTTGCCGAGGCCGCCCTCGGTGTCGAGCTTGAGGTGCCTACGCTGGACGGTAACGTAAAACTCAAGATTCCCTCCGGCAGCCAGGCCGGGCAGGTCTTCAAACTGAAAAATAAAGGTATTCCTCATCTAAACAGGCGGGGGCAGGGCAGTCAGCTGGTCAGCCTCAGGGTGGTAACCCCGGAATCGCTCAATAAGAAACAGCGCCAGCTGTTTGAAGAACTGGCTAAAGAGCTGGATTCAAAAAAGCGAAAATAAAGCCTTCAGTTGGCCGAGGCTTGCTTCAGGCTCAGGAAGGTCCCTGCGATCTCAGTGACGAGAACAATTTCCATTTTTTCCCGGCCAGTTCGTGAGCGGCTCCGGCGGCCATTAATTCGGTCGCTGACCGGCGGATATCGGCCCCCTCGTAAAGCACCCGGTAAATCGTCTCTGTTATCGGCATTTCCAGCCCTATACGGCTGGCCAGGGTACGGACAGCCAGCGTGGTGGTTACTCCCTCGGACACCCCGGTCATTGATTCGGTTATCTCCTGGAGCGGCCGACCCTTGGCCAGTTCTACCCCCACATAGTGATTCCGGCTCAATGAGCTTTCACAGGTGGCAATCAGGTCGCCCAGACCGGCCAACCCGGAGAAAGTCAGTGGATTTGCTCCCAGGGACACTCCCAGGGCAGTTATTTCAGTCAGCCCCCGGGTAAGAAGGGCGCCCTTGGCGTTATCGCCGTAATTCAGGCCGTCGGCAATTCCGGCCCCCAGGGCAATGATATTCTTCAGGGCGGCCCCCAGTTCAACGCCGATGATATCCGTATTGGTGAATACACAGAAGTTGGGAGTGGTTAGCAGCTTCTGGGCTTTTCTGGCCGTGGACTCTTTCTCAGCGGCGATTACGGCGGCTGCCGGCAGGTCTTGGAGGACCTCCAGGGCGAGAGTTGGTCCGGACAGGACGCAGATATTAAATCTGAATTCGGAAGCAATCTCTTCGGCTATCACCTCTGACATTCGCAGACCGCTGCCTATTTCAAGGCCCTTGGCGGCGCTTATTATCAGCATGTCCTTGTTAAGATATCCGGTAATCAGCCGGATGTTTCTTCTTATGGTTTGGGAAGGAACGACCAGGATTACAGCCTTGGCTTTGGTCAGAGCTTCAACGAGGGAGCTGGTAACCGTTAATTTTTCCGGGAAACTGGCTCCGTTGGCCAGTTCTGAGCTTGGTCCGGCCTTGGTCAGTTCGACAGCTTCCTGTTCCGTTCGGGCCCACAGGCTGACCCGTATTCCCTGACGGGCCAGTATCGTTCCCAGGGTTATCCCCCAGGAAGTGGTCCCGATGACGGCAATATCAGGCATATTTTATCCTGTGCTTTCTTTGTTGGGGGACGCTTTTATCTGCGTTGCCTTTTCACCCAGCCTGCGTTCTTTGCCGGTAAGTAATCTGCCGATATTGTCCCGGTGCATGATAATAATGACCACCGTGCCGATGAAGGTATAGATAAGATACTCAACCGGGAAACCGTTAAAAATGGTCAGTGGAATAAGAATACTGTAAGCGCCAACGGCCCCGGCGATGGAACCCAGCGAGGCGAATTTGGATAATCCGGCCCCGATAATAAAAACCTGACTGCCAAAAATGGCGACTACCGGTGACAGGGCTATCAACCCGCCGAAGAAGGTGGCAACACCCCTTCCCCCCTTGAACTTCAGGAATATAGACCAGTTGTGCCCGGCCATTGCCGCCAGGGCCGCCATGCATTGGGCTACCAGCAGTCCGAGGCCGAAATCGCCGATTATAAGGTAGTTTCTGCCGAAAATCAGTCCGGCGGCTACTACTGCCAGAGACCCCTTGGTTGCGTCCAGGAAAAGTGCCAGGGCGGCCGCTTTTTTACCGGCTGTGCGCAGCACATTGGTAGCGCCCATCTTGCCGCTGCCCTGGGTCCTGATATCCACCCTGGAAAACCGTTTGCCTATCAGCAGTCCGAAGGGAATAGAACCCAGCAGGTAACCGACTAATACCACAGAAATCAGCTGAATAAGTATCATTCTTCTCCTCTGCTCTTGAATATCAGTCTTAACGGGGTGCCCTCGAAGCCGAAGGCCTGGCGCAGTTTGTTCTCCAGGTAACGGTAATAAGAGAAGTGGACCAGCTTGGGGTCATTAACGAAAAAGACGAAGGTGGGTGGGTTTACATCAGCCTGGGTGACGTAGAGTATTTTGAGTCGCTTGGCGCCTTTTCTGGGCAGGGTATGTGCGGCTACGGCTTTCCGGACAACGCTATTGACCGCTGGAGTAGGCAGCCGTTTGAGTCTCTCACCGTACACCAGGGACACCTGGGGCATAATCTTGTCTATTCCTTGCCCGAATTTCGCCGATGTATAAACGATAGGAGCGTAAGGCATAAACTTCATCTGCCTCCTGATGTAGCCGTTCCAGTCGGTTATGTTCTTCTCGGCAGCCAGGTCCCATTTGTTAACTATAAGAATTATTCCTTTAGCCATCTGGCGAATGTATCCGCCGATATGCAGATCCTGAGCTGTAAACGGCTCGCTCGCATCCACGACCAGGAGGGCTATATCCGCCCGTTCAATCGCCCGCATCGCCCGGAGCACACTGTACTTCTCAACTCCTGCTCCCAGACGTCCTCTCCGCCTGATGCCCGCCGTATCAATAAGTAACACATTTTGACCTTGAAAGTCAAATTTTGAGTCTATTGCGTCACGCGTGGTTCCGGGCATATCCGTGACCAGGCTTCTCTCCTCGCCGAGCAGGGCATTGACCAGCATTGACTTGCCCACGTTGGGCCGGCCGACTATGGCCACGCCAAGAGTGTCACTGACTCTCTCTGTGGGCTCGGGCGATGGCAGCAGGGTGTTTATTCTGTCCAGTAAATCAGCCGTGCCCCGGCCGTGATTGGCTGAAATGGGCAGCGGTTCGCCAAGTCCCAGTTTGTAAAAATCAACTGATTGGCTCTCCAGTCTGGCGTTATCCGCCTTGTTGGAGACTAGCAGCACCGGCTTGTCAGACCGACGCAGCATCTCGGCTATTTCGAGGTCGATTGTGGTTAGCCCTTCCATGACGTTAACCAGGAAAACAATAGCGTCGGCCTCGGCAATCGCCGTGTCTACCTGTTCTTTTACGCCCAGGTCGATGGTAGATTGGGGGTTCATATCCAGACCGCCGGTATCCACTAAGCTGAATTCTCGCTCCTGCCACGATATCGTGACCAGAATACGGTCACGAGTGGTGCCCGGCAAGTCCGCAGTTATGGCTATCCTTTTACCCGCCAGCCGGTTCAGGAGGGTGGATTTACCTACGTTCTGTCTGCCTATTATTGCGACTATAGGCTGTGCCACGGCTTTTCCTCAGTTCGCTTTATGTCTGTGGCCCTTTGTCCGGGCTGGTGTACATCGGCTTTATTCCCGTAAGTTCCTTGGCCATCTTGATGCTGGGGGGTTCAATCTCCGTTCCGGCTACACGCTTTAATTCGGCGGCCGTTTCCCTGAAACTCTGCACGAAATTGTTATACTCCACCGCAAAGCGGTTGTACTGGTCCCTGGTTGCCGGCGGAATATCTATTTTCTCGGCTATCTCGTAGAACTGCTCCACGAATTCGTAATAATGGTTGGTTAAAAGCCACAATTCGCTTAGATAAACTACCAGGTAGCTGCGAAATCTGCCCGTCCTGGAGTCATTTTCAATGCGGTCGATAAAACTGTCACACCAGGTGTTGAAGATACGGGCTGACATATCACAGGACCGCGCCCAGTTCCATAACTGGGGGTCTTCAAGGTTAAACAGGGTATCGATAATGGCAAAGATGGAAAGGGAGGAAGTGCTTACAAAGCGGCGGCTAAAGTATCTGGCGCTTTGTCTCAGCTTCACGGCCAGGAGTTCAAGCCGCCTCTCACCGCCTCTTAACATGGCCGTGATGAGGCCGAAAACCAGAATGACGCCCAGCACGGGGATAAGCACCTGGAGAGACCATTCGTATAAGGCCCCGATTATTGCAATGGCTGTAATAAGGATTGGAGCCCATCCCCAGACTACTATCGTTCTCAGTAGTATCCCTATTATATACACATTACCTCCCGATGATAGCCGGCCAGTGGTGTTTCCAGGCCGCCCGGTTCTTTCTTTTCAGTCTCCATATGCGTTACAGTATATCACGAAAAAACCTGTCAAACCACAGCCCGGTTGTTCAGTATTTTTTTGCATTGGTTGATTGCAAACTTCTTCTGAGAAGTGTAAATCTATCTCTAGCTAACCTCACCCCCTTAATTCCCCTCTCCCAGATTACATAGGGGACTGTAATTATAGTTTGAGCAGGAAGTTTGAAGGGGCGCAGCCCCTTCATAAAAAATCCCTCCCCCTTCCCCTTTTTAAGGGGAAGGGGGACACAGGGGGATGGGGTTGAGTAACAATCACACAAAATTCAGTTTAGACTGGCCATTGATAATCTCATTGAGAAAAAATGATAACACCTTATTGACAATACCACATGCTTGTATTATAGACTTAATTAGGAAAACGAAACCGAGCGGAGAGCATCTCACCCGGGCATAACAGGTTTGGACAAGCGCTCCCTCGAGGAGATTGGTTATGGCTAAAACAGAGAGTTTCAACGTAAGCGGCAGCGAGCTGGTGGAAAAGGTAAAAAAACTGATACACGAAGGTAATATCAGGAAAGTGCGCCTGGTGCG
>JAZFUC010000129.1:0-2670 GCA_036446995.1 Dehalococcoidales bacterium
TCCCAGGTATATTCGTAAAGATGGAGACCCTTGCTGGAGGCCAGCAGTTCGCCGTCCTCCACCCCTATCTCGCTGGCCATATACTCTTTCAGCAACTGGATAGCGGCCAGGTTTGAAGGGAAACCGGCCCAGAGGTCCCAGGACCTGAAATAGACCACAAAATGGAGCCTGCCGTCAAGCACCCTGGTGTCTATCCCCCTCAGACAGGGGGGGTCCGTCAGGTAGATAGACTGCTCGTTACCCACTGACATGTATGCCTGGTTGGTGTTGTAGCCGTCCTCGCGGTACATCCTTATCACTTCTGCAATCTGCTTCTCCAGAAACTGGCCATAAGTATACTGTTCCCCATCCGCCTTATGGGCGGTCATCAGGTAAGGCAGGTAGCTTTCAATGTAATCATCCGAGGTAGGGCAGGGGACCCCCTGAGGTACATCCGGAATTAAAGGCCTGGTCCCGGGATACTCTATTTTAACCACCACGAAATCAAGCTCCTTGCGGAGTTGACCGGCGTAGCTGCCCCGCTCAATCTTGTATTCGCGTCCATCGGCCAGAGTTTTGCCTATACAGAGGAACCAGGCTTCAGAAAGGTCTCTCGCCTCAATTACTGATATATCCAACGCTGCCCCTCCATTCTATCGTTTCTTCTTGAATATGCTCAGGAACCTGTCCTCGTACTCCTCGAATACTCCCCAACGCACCAGTTCGTCCTTGAGTACGCCTGGAGCACTCTCCCCCCGGTTCACTTCTCCAAAAAGTTCCTCGATTCGCCTGGTAGCGTCGGCCGGTATGCCTTCGGGGTCCATGTTGAGGACGCCCCGCTTCTGCATCTGCTCCAGGTTGCCGGGGGCCGAATTTCGCGTCACCTCAAAGATAAACTTCATCAGGGAAACATCCCAGAGGGTGTCTTCACCCTTGATTATAGCCGCCAGAGGGTCGCTGCTCCGGTCGATGCGGGCGTTCAGTTTATCGACCATGACCGGCAAGCTGTCGGAAACAATATTAAGCTCTTTAGGTTCATTGCGATAGCTGTAGTACAGCCCGGGCATATTGGCCCCGTATTCTTCCGCCAGCGCCCTGAAATAACTCCGGGCCTCAGCGCTGAAACCTTCAAGGTTGGAAAGATAATAGGGGGTGACTATTTTTGGCTTCTCCGCTATTACCCGGCCTTCTCTAACAACGGTCTCCGGAGAGGTATTTAGCAGTTCAGAATAGGCCGGTTCGGTAAGCAGATAATAGTAGATATTAGTGGTGCCAAAGGTGTACAGGCTCTGCCTGGGAGCCCTGAGAATCTCCGTGTTGCTTATCGCTTCCCTAATTCTATCGTCCGCTTCGTCCATTTCCGGCATTCTTCAGGCCTCAGGAAAATATAATTATTTTATTTCGGATAGCTCGTGCTTGTAGTCATTCAGATGGCCCAGATAGGCGGAATCCAGCTGATACTGCGTTTTCCGCCATTCCTGCTGGAACTGAGGCTGTTTTTCAACATCAATGTTACCCATCATGGGACTCATCTGCTGCTGCATCGCCTGCTGTATTTTGGCTTCCATTTCGGCTTTCAATGACTGGTAGGCTTGCTGACGCTGCTTTTCTCCCTCTTCCTCAAAGTGGTTGAAGACGTACCTTATCTTGCTGAAGACATTCTCAACGCCTACTTTATCATTCTTCAGGATTTTCAAACCGTCCATAGCCCGCCGGTTGTTCTTTTTGGCAGCCTCATTCCTGGGCAAATCGATATTCCTGGTCAGGATTTCCGCGGCCCCGCTGATTACATATTTCTTTACATTCTCTTCGTATTTGCCCAGCTCGGCTACCAGGTTGGCTTCGTCTTTCAGATATTTACCGGCCAGTGTTTCGCCTTCAGGAGAATATTTCCAGCCCAGACGTTCCTCTTCGGTGGCCTGGCCCAGTTTCTCCACTTTTTCCATGGCTATCTCGCGGGCGCTTTTTATAATGTCATCTGCCATAACCAATTATACAATATGACAAATAAAGCTTAAAGGGGGAGGGGGAATTTAAGGTTTTGAGAGGGGGCGAGACCCCCTCTCAAACTTACCCCGTTCAATATAATCGACGAGGTATGATGTTTCGTCCCGAAGGGTTCACTATGAAGAAGAGTGGTCGGAAAAGAATAACAAAAGATTCAATATTTCAAGCCGTAAAACACCAGTGTGATAAAACCCGAACAGAACTGTAAATAAGCCTTAATAACTGGGAGCAGACGGTTAATCCGGTCCCAGGGCGCTCAGGGTCTCGAACATCTGGAAGTAGAAGCCCTTTTCCCTCAGCAGTTCCCGGTGCGTCCCAGACTCGATAATGTTGCCTTTCTGGAGTACGATAATGCGGTCGGCGCTGGTGATGGTGGATAAGCGGTGGGCGATGATGAGAAGGGTGCGGTCCGTCGCCACGCGGCGCAGGGATTCCTGCATAATCCGCTCCGTATTGGTGTCCACATTAGAGGTAGCCTCATCCAGTATCAGGATGGGCGGGTCGGCCAGTATTACCCGGGCCAGGCAGACAAGCTGGCGCTGTCCGGCGCTGAGATTACTGCCTCTTTCCCCTACCTGGGTGTCAAAGCCCTTCTCCAGGCCGGCGATAAACTCGTAAACTCCAGCCGTCCTGGCCGCCTCGACAACATCTTCCTGGGTGGCATCCAGGCGTCCGTAACGGATA
>JAZFUC010000130.1:0-6956 GCA_036446995.1 Dehalococcoidales bacterium
GGCGGGGTATGCCAAAGAACAGGGCATGAGAATTGCCCTGTCCACCAACGGGACCGTAATCACCGAGGATATGGCCAGTGACATCAAGGACATCGGTTTTGCCGAAGTCGGCATCAGCCTTGACGGAATCGGGCCCAATAACGACTATTTCCGGGGGCATAAAGGGGCTTTTGAGACCGCCCTCAGGGGTCTAAGGAACTGCATCGCCCACGACCTGAGGGTATCGCTGAGACTGACCATTACCAGGTCCAACTATCAGGAAATACCGGCCATTTTCGACCTCGTAGAAGAAGAGGGCATCAACCGGGTATGTTTCTACCACCTGGCTTATTCGGGGCGGGGCAGCGCCATACAGAAAGAAGACATCAGTCACCAGCAGACCCGGGAGGTGGTGGACCTGATTTGCGACCGCACCCTGGACCTGTACAGCCGGGGACTGAAAAAAGAAATCCTTACCGTCAGCAATCACGCCGATGGCGTTTATCTCTATCTGAAGTTAAAAGAGGAGGACCCGGAGCGGGCCGAGCGGGTGCTGGCCCTGCTGAAAATCAACGGCGGTAACAACTCGGGTATCAAGATTGGCTCTGTTGACGACCGCGGCAATGTCCATCCTGACCAGTTCTGGTGGCACTACTCGGTGGGCAACGTCCGGGAAAGGGACTTCTCCGATATCTGGACGGATGTTTCCGATCCTCTGATTAAGGGCCTGAGAAACCGGAGGGATTTACTGACGGGCCGCTGCGGCCGCTGCCACTATGTTGAAATCTGCAACGGCAGCCTGCGGGTACGGGCGGAGGCGGTCCATGGCGATGTCTGGGCGGAAGACCCGGCCTGCTACTTGACTGAAGAGGAGATTACCGGATAAATGACAACATCTGAAACATCCAACCCGGGCAATCTGATCCAGCCCAGGCTTCAACTGGTGGCCTGGGAAATAACCCGGAGTTGTAACCTTTACTGCGCCCACTGCCGCGCCTCAGCTGACAGCGGCCCCTGGGAAAACGAACTGTCAACCGAAGAGTGTTACCGGGTTATCGATGAAATTCTGGAAGTGGGCAAGCCGATAATTATCCTGACCGGCGGAGAACCTTTAGCCCGCCCGGATGTCCTTGATATAGGCAAATACGCCACCGGCAAGGGATTAAGGGTGGTTATGGGCAGCAACGGCACGCTGCTTACCGCAGAGATGGCGGCTCAAATGAAGGAAGTGCCCATATCCCGCGTGTCCATCAGCCTGGATTTCCCGGAGGCCGATCTCCAGGATAAATTCCGGGGCAAAAAGGGCGCCTTTGACGAAGCTATGACCGGCCTGAAAAACGCTCAGCAGGCCGGCATCGGCATCCAGATTAACTGCACCATCACCAAACTGAATGTCCACCTGCTGGAGAAAACCCTGGAACTGGCCCGGGAAGTGGGGGCAGTCGCCTTTCACCCTTTCCTGCTGGTTCCCACCGGCCGGGGCAAAGACCTGGAATCGGTCGAGCTGTCTCCTGATGAGTACGAGAAAACGCTCAACTGGATATACGATAAGCAACTGGAGTCAGGCGACAGTATGTTCTTCAAGCCGACGGACGCTCCCCACTATATGAGAATAATGAAACAGAGACAGGCGCAGGGAGATGTGCTGCCTCCCCCCCAGGGACACGGGGCAGCTGGTCACGGTTCAGCCAGCGGTCACCCTTCCATGCAATCGGCTACCCGCGGCTGCCTGGCCGGAACCGGTTTCAGTTTTATATCGCACACGGGCAGTGTCCAGGGCTGCGGCTATTTCGACCTGGAGGCGGGCAATCTGAGGAAAGAGAGCTTCGCAGAGATATGGAACGGCTCCAAACTGTTTTGTGAAATGAGGGACCTGTCTAAACTGAAAGGTAAATGCGGCGTCTGTGAATATAAACGCATCTGCGGCGGCTGCCGGGCCAGGGCCTATGAAACCACCGGCGACTACCTGGCTGAAGAGCCGTATTGCATTTACGAACCGGCCACCCGGAAGGGAGCGGTCGAAAGATGAAAACAGAATTGAATTTAGGAAGCGGAACCGGAAAATTACTCAATCTCCTGCAGTCCGGCTTTCCCTTCGTCAGCCAGCCTTTCGAAGACCTGGGAGAGCAGCTGGATATCAGCGGTGATGAAGTTATCCGCCAGATAGGGAAATTAAAATCAGAGGATATAATCCGCCAGATTGGCCCGCTGTTCGAAGCCCGGAAGCTGGGTTTCAGGACAACGCTGGTAGCGACCAGGGTGACCGGGGAGGAGTATCGTAAAGCCGGGCAGGTCCTCATCGACCATCCCGGAGTCAGCCACGCTTACGAACGCAACCACCATTTTAACCTCTGGTTTACCCTGGCCCTTCAATCGACGGTGGATGTGAACGATGAGTTGGAAAAAATGTTCGCCTCCGTCGATACTGAAGCCATATTCTCGTTACCGGCCACCAAATTATTCAAACTGCGGACTTACTTCGATACCAGCGGGGAAAGTCAGCCGGCAATCGATAACAGTCACGATGTGGAACTCAGCCAGCAGGAATGTGAAATCTCCCCGGCTGATAAGGGGGTAATCAACACACTGCAGCAGGACCTGCCCCTGGTGCCCCGGCCTTTTTATAATATGTCGGAAGAACTGGGTATGAATGAAAGTGAATTCCTCTCCCGCTGCCAGTCTCTGCTGTCGCAGGGAATTATCCGCCGTTTCAGCCCTTCTATTAACCACCGCCGGGTCGGCTTCACCGCCAACGGCATGGCCTGCTGGGCGGTGCCGGAAGAGGCGGTGGATGACATCGGCCGGAAGCTGGCTTCTTTAAGAGAGGTCAGCCATTGCTACGAAAGGCAGACAAATCCTCTCTGGAAATACAATCTGTTTGCCATGATTCACGGCCTGGCCGAAGAGGAGTGCCGGAAAATAGCCGATACCGTGGCGGGCGAGACGGGCCTGACCGATTATATGCTACTATTCAGTACCAGAGAGCTGAAGAAGACGAGGGTGAAATACCTGGTATGAGCAAGAAGGGGCAGGACACAATCTATTACCCGGTCTCGCTGAATATCAGGGGGCGTAAATGCCTGGTAATAGGCGGCGGTCAGGTGGCTGCCCGCAAGGTTAAAGGGCTGCTGGAGCACGGGGCTGCTGTCGAGGTAATCAGCCCGGAACTGTGCCCCGAACTGGCTGACCTGACCGGGAACGGGGAAATAACCGCCCGTACCCGGGAATACCGCTCCGGAGACCTGGAGGGCGTCTTTATGGCAATAATAGCCACGGATGACAGCCGGGTAAACCGGGAAGCAGCCGCCGAGGCCCGGAAGAGGGCCGTCCTGGTCAATGTGGTGGACAACGCGGAAGAGTCGGATTTTATAGCTCCCTCTCACCTGCGCCGGGGAGCTATCTCCATTGCCATATCCACCTCCGGTAAAAGCCCGGCCCTGGCCCGTAAACTGCGTATCAGGCTGGAAGAAGAGTTCGGCGAGGAATACGCCAGGCTGGCCAGCCTGCTCAGTGCCGTCCGGGCTGAAGTAATGGAAAAGAAATTAAAGATCAACGGTGAGGTCTGGCAGCAGGCTATCGATCTTGACCGGCTGATTGAAATGTTAAAAAGGGGTGAGGATGAGGAGGCGCGGACCACGGTACTCGCCAAGCTGGAGGCAGGAGAACGACTCTCCCAATGATTCCGGCGGTAAAGGGGACAGATGAATATTAGTTTAGTCGGGGTAAACTACAGCACAACGCCCGTATCCATGCGGGAGAAGGTGGCTATCACCGAGGAAAAACTTGATGAACACCTGCAGTTACTCCGGAGTTATATCCCCGATGGCGTCATTCTGTCTACCTGTAACCGGACCGAGATCTATACAACGAGCGGCCAATCCGCCATCGATGAGACCATTGTCAATTACCTGAACACGGTTACCGGTGTTTCCTTTGTGGACCTGCTGCCCCATATTTACCTGCGCAAGAATAAGACGGCCTTCCGCCACCTGTTCAGAATTGCCAGCGGGCTTGACTCGATGATTATCGGCGAGTATGAAGTGCTGGGCCAGATTAGAAACGCACTGACGGCCGCCGAGAATGCCGATATGGTAACCGCTCCGATGAGGCATATCTTTCACAGCGCCCTCCGTACCGGCAGACAGGTAAGGGATGAGACCGGTATCAGCCGGAGCGCCCTCTCCGTCAGCTCCGTGGCCGTGGACCTGGCCGAAGAGGTGGTGGATTCCCTGGGAAGCAGCAAGATGCTGGTTATCGGCGCCGGTGAAGCCGGCGGGCTGGTTGCCAAAGTTGCCCGGGAGCGGGGGGTTTCCCGGATAGTCATAGCCAACCGGACAGAAGAAAGGGCGGCTGCCCTGGCGATCAGCCTGGGCGGCACTCATACCGGCCTCAATAACCTGCCGGACGAGCTGAGCTCCGCTGACATAGTGGTCGCCTGCACCGGAGCGGCCGACCGGATACTGGAGCCCGGCCATGTGGAACAGGCTATTAAAAACCGCCCGGATTCCCCCCTGGTGATAATCGATATCGGCGTCCCCCGGAATGTGGACCCGGAGATAAAAAATATAGAAAATGTGTTCCTTTACAATATTGATGATATGACCGAGATATCGGAAAAGAACCGCCAGCAGCGAAAAGGGGAAATAGAGAAAGCAGAAAGTATTATGACCGCCGAACTGGACAGGTGCCTCTCCGAATGGGCAGCTTTTGACACCCGACCTATAATCAGCGCCCTGATGCAAAAAGCGGAAGCCATCCGAAACCAGCAATTGAGCAAAACGCTCAAGAAACTGCCGCCGCTCTCGGAGGAAGAACAGTTTAACCTTGAGGCAATGACCAAATCCATAGTAACCAAAATCCTCCAGGACCCGATTCAATACCTGAAAAAGAACAAAAACAACGGTGAGTTCTCCGGGATGGTTAACGAGCTTTTCCGGCTGGACTCCCCGAAATCGAATGAGTAAGAAAATAATCCTTGGTTCCCGGGGCAGCCGGCTGGCTATGATTCAGGCAGAGTCCATCGCCGCCGGGATTAGAGAAGCCAGCCCCGCCACCGAGGTAGAAGTTCACCGTATCATCACCAGGGGAGACAGAAACAGGCATATACCGCTGGAGAATGCGGCCGGAATTGGCATCTTCGTCAAGGAGATTGAGGAAGCCCTGCTGGACGGGCGTATCGACCTGGCGGTGCACAGCCTCAAGGATATGCCCACCGAGTTGCCCGAAGGACTGATTATAGCCGCCATCACTGAGAGACTGGACCCGGCTGACGTGCTGATAACCCGGGGAGATAAACTGGACGAACTGCCGCCGGGAGCGCGGATAGGCACAGGCAGCCCGAGAAGGTCCGCCCAGGTAACCGGCTACCGGACGGACCTCAAGACGGTAAGTATCAGGGGGAATGTGGATACGCGGATAGGCAAAGTAACCAGCCGCGAAGTTGACGGGGTGATACTGGCCGCGGCCGCGATGAAACGGCTGGGCTGGGAGGACAGGATAACCGAATACCTGCCTGTCGAGCATTTTCTGCCCGCGGTGGGACAGGGCGCCCTGGCCATTGAGACCCGCACAGAAGAGGAAATTATCAAAATAGTGGCTCTGCTGAATCACCAGCCGAGCCGGCAGAGAGTCACCGCCGAACGGGCTTTTCTCCGGGCACTGGGAGGCGGCTGCCAGGCGCCGATAGCGGCCCTGGCCACAGTAAACGGGGACACTCTGAAGCTGGAGGGAATGACCGTTAACCCGGCTACTAACCGGATGCTGCGGGGCACTGAAGAAGGAGACCCGATTTCCCCGGAAGCACCGGGGGAGAAGCTGGCAGAAAGGCTGCTGGCTGAAGGGGCCGACAAATTTTAGCCAAAAGTGGAGATTATGAAGACCGGTAAAGTATATCTGGTGGGCGCCGGACCGGGTGACCCGGACCTGATTTCAGTAAAAGGTGTCAATTGCCTGAAAAGGGCTGATACCGTTATTTACGACCGCTTGCTAGACGAACGGCTGCTGGAAATGGCCCCGCCCGGGGCGGAAAGAATCTATGTCGGCAAGGCAGCCGGTGAACACACCCTGCCCCAGGACAAGATAAACCGCCTGCTGGTGGACAAGGGCAAGGAAGGAAAAACAGTGGTCCGGCTAAAAGGGGGAGACCCCTTTGTACTGGGCAGAGGCGGAGAGGAAGGGGAGGCGCTGAAGCAAAACGGCATCCCCTTTGAGATAGTACCGGGCATAACCTCGGCGGTAGCCGTGCCGGCCTATGCCGGTATCCCGGTCACCCACCGGGGAATGTCTTCATCCTTCGCCGTGATTACCGGACACGAAGAACCGGGCAAGGAGACTTCCAGCATTAACTGGGAAAACCTGGCCACCGGTGTAGATACCCTGGTTTTCCTGATGGGGCTGAAAAATCTGCCTGAAATAGCTGCCCGACTGACAGAATTTGGCCGGCCGGCCGATACTCCGGTGGCGGTAATCAAGGACGGCACCCGTCCCGGACAGGTGACGGTTACCGGCCGCCTGGATAACATTACCGATATCGTCAGGGAAGCCCGACTCACCTCCCCGGCCATAATCGTCGTCGGTGAGGTGGTCGGACTCAGGGAAAAGCTGGGCTGGTTTGACAACCGGCCTTTGTCCGGCAAGCGGGTGCTGGTTACCCGGGCCCGCCGCCAGGCAAGCGCCCTGAGCAAACTGCTGGCCGAAAAGGGCGCCCGGCCGGTGGAATTACCGGCTATCGATATTCTCCCCCTTCAAAATACTTCGGAATTGGACGGGGCTATTCTTGACCTCAGTAATTATGACTGGATTATTTTCACCAGCGTCAACGGAGTTAGCGCCTTTTGGGAGCGGCTCCGGGAGCTAAAGCTGGACAGCCGCGCCCTGAGCGGATTGAAGACAGGGGCTATCGGACCGGCCACGGCCGAGGCCCTTGAAGCCGTGGGAATAATCGCCGATTTCATCCCCCAGACATACACCGGGGAAGG
>JAZFUC010000131.1:0-5204 GCA_036446995.1 Dehalococcoidales bacterium
TTGCTCTGGACTATTTCCCGGGGCACGCTCAGGTTTAACTCTTCCAGGTTTTTCAGCAGGGACATGGACAGGATTCCGGCGCAGCCCTTACAGCCTTTTGTCCCCGGTTCGGAAAAATCACGGTGCTGGTAAATGGTGATATCGGGACTTATGCCGGCCGAGGCGGCAAATTTTGAGAGATAGAGCGCGAAGAAGCTGCCGGCAGGTCCGCCGCCGACGATGGCTACCTTCGAACCTGTTTGAAGCTTCATTGATTCTCCGGTTCGCATAACTGATAACTCCGGCAGGATTACGCCTTAACGGGCTATTCTGGCAGCAACAGAGAAGCGATAAGCATATATTTTAGTCTGTTGACCGGTTTTCGTCAATCTTCTCCGGGAGGGTCGGATTGCCTGTGAGTTTACGCTCTGTCCTTAGTCAGGTAGATGACAACGTCACCTACATTGGTCCCGGTGTCGCCTGTCTCTATCAGGCAATTGCCAATTCCGGCCAGCAGGGTGTTGCTGTCAAACCGGTCAATGGATGATTTCACATTCAGGTTTTTCTTTCCGGCGGTGTCCAGGGAAGAGCCGTCAACTATGGCCCCGGCTACGTCCGGCAGGAAATCGGAGCCGTCCGTGCCCACACTGGCCACCGTCCAGTCCCCTGAATAACCGGCCAGGCCCTGCATCGAGACAGCCGCATAGTGCTGGTTCCTGCCTCCCCGTCCCGACCCGGCGGGCAGTGACGGAGTTGTCTCTCCTCCGATAATCAGGGCGTCATATTCCGCATATTTGCCGCTCATTATTTCGCCGGTCCGCAGCCTGGCCGCGGTGGCGGTGTCTCCCTTCTCTTCGGAGGTGATGATGTGGGGATTGAAGCCTAATTCGGCCGCTTTCTGAGCCATCGCCTCCAAGGCCAGTTTATTGTCTCCGATAATATAGTTGTGGCAGTTCTCCAGGGTTTTGGGGGTTTCTTCCTCCAGGCCTTTAGCGCCTCTCCTTAATATATCCTTCACCGCATCGGGCGTTTGGGGAAGCACCCCGTATTTTTCCAGCACCCGGTAGGCGTCGGAGAAGGTCGATGAATCCGGATAAGTGGGGCCGGAGGCTATAACGCTTAAATCGTTGCCGATTACATCCGACAGAATTAACGACACCACGGTAGCCGGGGCATAAAACTTGCCCAGCCTGCCGCCCTTGGTGGCAGAGAGGTGCTTTCTGACCGTATTAATTTCCGTTATCTCGGCCCCGGAACCCAGCAGCAACCCGGTCAAATGCTGCATGTCTTCCAGGGTTATCCCCTCCGCCGGGCAGGGCATCAAGGCCGAACCGCCTCCGGAAATTAAACATACCAGGAGGTCATTTTCTTCGATAGAGTAGATCTCCTTGAGGTAAAGCATCTCCCGGACGGCGTTTACTCCCCGCTGATCCGGAACGGGATGGCCCGCCGGGATAATCTTTATATGGCCGGTCCTGTCTCTGGCAGTGTCGGACTTGCAGGTGACGATACCGGCCGCTATATTGTCAGGGCTGATTATCCGTTCTATCTCCACGGCCATCAGTCCCGATGCCTTGCCGCCGCCGATTATGAAGATTCTGCCCTGTGATGCGTCATAGCTGTGTCCCTCAACGGTCAAAACCCGCGTCTTCCGGTTAAAGCTGACCGCCGAGCCCATGATGGCTGCAGGAAGGACCCGGGCTATGGCTGCTTCAATGATGTCCAGGGCCTGCCCTCTCATTTCGGTGGTGGCTATTGTCTGCCTGTTATTGATAATCATTGGCCGGTAAGTCCATATTATAGCAGTAATAATCAAAAACAACACACCTGCGACCGGTACCGATGCGGCAATGGAGGGTGCGATACGGTAATTTTCGGCTCTGGTTGACGAGAGTAGCATTTAGTATTGAATTCCGTGTGATTATCGTTTAACCCTATCCCCCCTGTATCCCCCCTTCCCCTCACAGTGGAAGGGGGGAGTGTAACTTAGGGAGGGGGCTTCCGCCCCCTCCCTAAAAGTGTTTTCCCCCTCTCCTTCTAAAGGAGAGGGGGATTAAGGGGGTGAGGTTAACCAGGTGTAACTACAACTCCCTGTGACAAGTATATGTGTAAGAAGATACAAAAGGGAGGGGGCGATAACGGGCCTGGCTGAGGAACTTAAGACCGTCAGGGCGTTGAATGGCCGGTTGAAAACTTACCGATTTGTGAGCTAAATGCGGAGACAAAGGCTTCAACAGCCACGGGGCAAAATTGTGTGCCGATGCCCATTTGCAGCTCTTTCAGGGCGTCTTCCAGGCGCATCGCGTCTCTGTAGGCCCGGGAACTGGCCATACTGTCAAACGCATCCGCCACTGCCAGCAACCGGGAGCCGAGAGGAATATCATCACCTTTTAAACCGTCAGGATAGCCGTCCCCGTCATACCTCTCATGATGATACCGGATAAGCTTGACAGATTCTTCCAGAAAAGGAATGTCATTCACGATATTGGCCCCTATCAGGGGATGCTGGCGGATGATGTCCCACTCGGCAGGCGTTAAAGGCCCGGGTTTGCCCAGTATGCCGTCAGGGATGCCTATCTTACCGATATCATGAAGAATCCCGGCATTTTCGAGAATATCCAAATCTTCCTTCGACATTTGAAGGGAGGTCGCTCCAAGCAGGGCATAGGCCGTTACCCGTTCCGAATGGCCGCTGGTGTAATGGTCCTTGGCGTCAATCGATGCCGCCAGGGCTTTTATAGTGCTTTTGTAGCCTTCCAATACATTCTGCCGCAGCCGGGCGTTCTGAATGACGGTAGCCGCGTTCTGGACAAGGATGTTGCTTATATAGATTACAGGTAATGTCAGCAAAGGATAGAGGCTGTTAAGTATATAGCCGTTTTCAAAGGCGAGGAAGCTGGCCACCAGGTAGCCTGCGAATAATCCAACCACTGTAAGGCTGCCCCACCGGAGACCGAGGCGAGGAAGAGCGAAACCGCTGATACCGACCAGCAGCAGTAAAACGGCCAGATTTACGCCTGTGCCAACCTCGGTCAGGAACTGCTCTCTGAGGATGTTATCTATGGTAACAGCGTGAATGTAGACTCCGGGAACCTTGCCGGATGAAACCGGAACCGCCCATTTATCCAGCTCGCCGGTGGCGGTCATCCCGATTAAGACTATTTTGTTTTCCACTTCGGCAGGGTCAAAATCACCGTTGATGACATCCCCATAAGATATATAAGGACGACCGGCATCATCAGGGGTAAAATTTATCCTCAGTAAATAGTTGTTGTCTACCGGTATGTCACGGTCCAGTATATGGAGCGTTCCCTCCTGCCTTTGATACTCCCGGGGTAGAGGGACGGCAAACAGGGTATGCAGCACAGCCAGACTATAGGCCGGGTAAACCTGTCCCTGGCTGTCAGTTATTACCAGGGGCAGCCGCCTCACCGGGCCGCCGGGGTCAGGGGATAAATTGGCATGGCCGATATTGGCGCTCAATTCCCCCAACGGAGGCACCGGTGATAAAATATGAGCGTAGTTAATCTCAGGTCGGGAAGACGGTTGGGCCCCGGTACCGATAAGTGGCAGGACAACATTTCCGGCGTTTCTTATTGCCCCGGCCAGCATCTCATCTTCTGCCGAGCGGTCGGTAAAAAGAATATCCAGGCCGATTACTCCAGCTCCCGCTTTGCTCAGGTTATCAATAGCCCGGGCATGGAGACTGCGGGGCCAGTCTGTCCACCTGCCGAAGGTTTCAAGGGAAGCATCATCTATACCTACTATGACAATATTGGGAGAAGGGGGTCTGGATACGAAAAGCTGGTCCGATAGCCACAGGTCCAGGCCGTAAAAAGGCCGGACCAGTATAAAAAAAAGAATGACAATAACCCCCACCCCGGTAAGTACCAGAGTGTGACGGAGGAGTGACATCTGTTGCCGGCTTTTTTTCATCCTGTAGCCAGTGCCAGTAAGCACCTGGAATAACCTTTCGTTAATCTGACAGGGTTGATGGTTAGTGGCAGGATTACTTATTGCCTGTCGATTATCAGGAAGAAGTTAGTGTGTCCTGTCTTTTTCTTGGCTTGTCCTTATCCTTGTCATTGTCCTTGTCATTGTCATCGTTTGTATTGTCGCTTTTATCCGGTCCTTTTCCTTTATCGCTATCCGGTTTTTTGTCCTGGCCCTTGCCTCTATCCTCATCAGGTCCATTATCTTGATTCTTGCCTTTGCCTTTGCCTTTGCCTTTGTCCCCGTCTTCGTCAGGTCCTACGTCTTCACTTCCGCCCTCGCCACCGACAGGTCCCTCGTCTTTATCCCTGCCCTTGTTTTCACCGGGGCCCTTGTTTTCATCTGTTCCCTGGTCTTCAGTACTTCCGTCATCTTCATCAGGCCCATTGTCCTGGTTTTTATCCCGGTCTTTATCATCGTCGGGTCGGTTATCTTTACCACTGCCCCGGTCTTCGTCCGGCTTCCCGTCTTCATCATCGGACGGAGAGTCGTCAGAATCCGAGGTGATTCCGGCCAGGTTTTCCGATGGGTCGTCTCCGATCGGTTCTACGTCACCAAAATCAGTGGCAACAATCACTCCATCCTCAACCTCCAGGTTAATACTTATCTGCCAGTCTGTTTCCCGTATTGGTAAAAGTTGACCGGGTTGTTCAGAAATTACCTCGCCGTCGGAAAGATACTGGATGGTGAAGTGGGTGGGTTGGGGGTCATCAAAACGCAGGGAAATAATGTACTCTCCGGTTACCGGGTTCGGTATCTGGATTGTTTGGATGTTATCAATGGTAATCAGGGATTGTGAACCGGCAATCTGGTTGTAAGTAATGCCGTTGGGCAATCGTCCCGTGCTGGCTCCGGTGGGGTCGGTTACAGAACCTGCTGCCGTCATATCTATTTTAATTATTATCTGGGACTTCGGGACATTCTGCGGCACCGGTTCGGCGGGTTCAGCTCCTGTTTCAACCAGGGTTTGCTGGGACGCGGGTATAAAGACCTCCTGTCCCTGTGCGGCCACACTGACCAGTCCCTCCGTCGTTATTACCGTGGTTAGTCCTGTTTCGTCAACCTCGGTGCTGAAAAGAGTGCCTCGGACAATAGCGGTGGCCGTTGGCGTCTCTATCTCGAAATGGGAACCCGGGTCTATCATTTTTATGACCCGGCTCCAGGTCCTGCCCAGCCATTGTTTCAGAATAATGGACGTTGACTGCTCATCATCTTCTCCGGCCTGCTTGATT
>JAZFUC010000132.1:0-2823 GCA_036446995.1 Dehalococcoidales bacterium
TTGACCTTGGGCCTCCACCCTTTAATTTCCACGGTATCACCTCCGGAATCCAGCGGCTCTTCATGGCGATGGACTCCAAGGGTATTACTAAAGATATTGTAGATGGTACTCCTATTATCAAGGACGGCTTCCTCTCGGTGCCCCAGACTCCGGGGCTGGGAGTGACCATAAACAGGGAAAACCTGAATTCTTATCTGACCAAAGGCAAAAAGCCGATTCTTATCGGCGAAAAAAATTGAGGGGATTATAATGGTTAACGAGACAAACCTTTATTCATAAATGGGTAAGCTGGGGAGATTTTGATGATTGATGAGACGAACCTTAAAGAAGAGATGAAATGGGTAAATGAAAATTACGCAAGAGTTGCGGTGGCCAATTTACAGAAGAAACGCATTAATGCCCAATATGTTTCGAATAAAGAAGAGGCATTAGCCAAAGCTTTAGAACTCATCCCCCCGGAAGCAACGATAGGACGGGGTGACTCGATAACCATGTCCCAGATAGGCTTGATCGAAAAATTACATCAGGATAAATCCCACCAGTTCTTTGACCCTTTTGAAAGGACTGAAGACGGTAAATACCTGGTACCCGGTCCGGGACACTGGGAACTGATGAAGAAAGCCTTGAGCGCCGATGTGTTTTTAACAGGAATTAACGCCGTTACAATGGACGGGAAGCTGGTCAGCATTGATTCAATAGGAAATCGGGTTGCCGGCATGATTTTCGGCCCCGCCAAGGTGCTTATCGTCACCGGGGTAAATAAAATCGTTAAAAATCTGGATGAAGCAATGGAGCGGATAAAGTATATTGCTCCAATCAATGTCAGGCGCCATTACATCAAACACGGATTTGAGGGTCTTGATAAACTGCCCTGCTTCAAGACCGGGTTTTGCGTCGATTGCAGCAGTCCCGAGCAAATCTGCAGCTATATTGTAATCATCAAAGGGCAGCAAGGGCCGAAGGGGTCAACCGACTACCTGCCCCGGATAAGCGTCATAATTGTGGGTGAAGAGCTCGGCATATAACCCGGCTATCCGCCCGATATGTCTAACTGGCCCCGCCACCTGGTTATCGTCTTTTTCCGGTATTCGTCACTGAATTTATTGACCGCAGGATAATTTTCAAGGTTGGCAAACGGTCGGCAGGCATCGATAACCACCCTTGACCGCAGTAATTCGTTCCTTTGACGCTCTTCAGTGGTAAGAGACGGGTCGGTCCTGGCGGCAATCATGTTCCTGAGGATTTCAATGGTATCAACATCGCAGCGGGTGGCCACTGCCCAGAAGACCTCTTCAAAATTGGCGATGTTAACATCATCATCAACCACGATGACGAATCTGGCCCCGGAGTTAGCGGCCCGGCAGGAAACGGCCGCCAGGGCCACCTGCTTGGCATGACCGGGATGCTGCTGCTTGACAGATACCACGATGATGAATGGAGAATCAAATATCGGGGTCCATACCCCGGTTATCCCTGTTAAGCCGGCTCCTTCCAGCTGTTCCCACACGGCCCCGGCCTGCACCGGTATGGCAAAGAGGGGAGCGGGAGGCTTCATCCAGGGAGTCCCCAGTATTATGGGGTCATTACGATGGAGAACGGATTTAATATCGACAACATAGGCATCACCCTTGCTTTTATCCGCAAAGTATCCCAGCCACTCGCTGCAGGGCCCCTCCCAGTAATCGGCCCCTGCCTGTGTCGGTGATATCTCACCCTCGATTACTATCTCGGCAGTTGCCGGGATGGGTAAACCGGTTGCCTCACCTGTTATTACCTCTACCGGTTTGCCCCTCAGCCAGCCGGCAAAATCGTATTCGCTAACCCCCCAGGGCACGCCGGAATAGGTCGCCGGCATCCACTCGGCGGGCTCCTGCCCAAAGCTGATGGCCACCGGGCACGGCTGGCCTTTTGCGTGATATTTGGTTATCATTCGTCTGGCATGCCGTTGTGCATTTATTTTTACCAGTATCTTGGTTGGTTCATCATCTATCAGCATGCACCGGTAAGTCCCGATATTTATCCAGCCTTCATCCGGGTCTTTGGTTATCACCGCTGAGCCTGTCCCCAGGTATCGTCCCCCGTCCAGTTCATGCCACATTGGCGTGGGGAATTTGAAAATATCAACCTTGTCTCCGGTGAAGACATTCTCCAACACCGGCCCGGTTTTGACTTCAACCGGTGGCAGCGGCTTGAAGGTTTTCAATCTTTCCCGCCAGGCCAGAAGCATCTCAAAACCGGTCAGTTCCGGAGATAACCCCAGGACCAGGGCGGTCCGTTTGGTAGTGGCAAAGGGATGAGACAGTACCCTGAAGCCGGCCGGGTAACCCGGAATTTGGTCGAAAAGGAGAGCCGGTCCCTTGCGTTCGGCAACCAGTTCCGTTATCGCCCCAATTTCCAGATCCCAGTGGGCCCCGTCCACCCGCTTCAGTTCGCCTAACTTATCGGTTGCTTCAATGAATTCCCTGAGATCAGTAAATGCCACTTCACCCTCCTTTGTTGCTGTCTGAGACGTGTTGGTCTTAAATGACCTTTATCTCCGGGGAAACTTTAGACAATTTACGCGGCTTGTCTTCCGTCACGATAAACATATCCGCGTTGGATTCGAATTCAGGCACCGGAGGAAAGAACACCGGGTGAATACTCACTACCATACCGGGCTCAAACACCATGTCATCATCTAACGAGATGAACGGCCTTTCAAGGACGCCCAGCCCAATGGCATGCCCGGAACTTCGGGGCGCCCCGGTGTAGGGGCTGCCTTTAAGAGAATCATTGATTACCCTCATCACATCCGCGCCCGTCTGTCCCGGCGTCAACACTTCA
>JAZFUC010000133.1:0-3429 GCA_036446995.1 Dehalococcoidales bacterium
TTTTTGTCTTAATTATCGCCGCCATTATTCTTATAATTCTAAACTGGTTTCTGCGCACCGAAATCGGCCTGGCGCTGAGGGCAACCGGTCAAAACCAGCAAATGGTGCGCGGCCTCGGGGGTGATACCGATATGACGACAATTATCGGGGTATCAATCTCCAACGGACTGGTGGCTCTCTCAGGGGCTATCATATCCCAGAACCAGGGATTTACCGATGTTGGCATGGGCATCGGCATAATCGTTCTCGGGCTGGCATCGGTTATCATCGGCGAGGCTATATTCCGGCCCAGAAAAATAACCGCTGTATTGCTGGCCGTGGTTGGGGGAGCATTTCTCTATAGATTGTTTATCAGTATCGCCCTAAGGCTGGGATTACCCCCTACCAACTTAAAATTAGTTACGGCCCTGCTGGTAATTATTGCCCTGGCAGTGCCTTATATACAGAAGAGGCTAAGACACGAATGGGTACCCCCGGCGGCCAGGATGTAAAGGAAAGTGTGAGTGGATAATAACAGCATCTTATTGCAACTTAAGGGAATCAGCAAAGTATTTTCGAGGGGCTCGATCGATGAAGTGACCGCGCTGAATAACCTGGACCTGGAGGTCAGAGCCGGCGACTTTATTACCGTCATCGGCAGCAACGGCGCCGGGAAAACCACACTGCTCAATGTCATCGCCGGTGTGTACCCGCCCGAAAGGGGCGGATCAATAGTCATCAACAACAGGGATGTCACCAACCTCAGTGAACACAGGCGGGCGCACTACGTGGGAAGGGTATATCAGGACCCCCAGATAGGCACCGCGGCTAATATGACAATTGAGGAAAACCTGTCGTTAGCTATGATGCGCGGCCAGGCGCGCGGCCTAAGCATAGCTACCAACAAGAAACACCGGGAGCAGTTCCGCCAGGCTCTGACGCCGCTGGGACTGGGGCTGGATGGCAGGCTGACGGCCCCGGTTGGGGTGTTATCGGGCGGGCAGAGGCAGGCCCTGGCCCTGGTAATGGCCACATTGAGTAACCCGTCAATTCTTATGCTTGACGAACACATATCCACACTGGACCCGAACACGGCCCGCTCGGTCCTTGAAATGACCAGTATGATTATCGAACGTGAGAGTATGACGGCGATGATGGTAACCCATAACATGGATATAGCCTTGCGCTACGGGACGCGGTTAATAATGATGCATAAAGGCCGGATTATAGTTGACCTTGATCGCGAAAAGAAAAAGAACCTGACCTTTGATAACCTGATAACGGCTTTTGAGCAGGCCAGCGGGGAAATGTTCGCTGATGATAATATTTTGCTCAGCCGGACCGAGTCTGCAGACTGAATCATTTGATGGATAGTCTCAAATATACCATTATTACCAGCCAGGTTGAGCTAAAACGAGCTTTTAAAATCCGGAGAACTGTTTTCATAGAGGAACAGGGGATTTCAGCAAGCCTGGAAATGGATGGGAACGATTCATCCGCTCTCCACATGCTCGCCAGGAAAAACGGCCGGGCAGTGGGCACAGGCAGGGTCAGATTCACGGCCGATAAGCAGGTCAAACTGGAAAGAATGGCCGTCCTGAAGCGACAGCGCGGAACCGGCATCGGAAAAGGAATTGTTTCCTTTTTTGAAAAAGAATGCAAGAAAAGGGGAATAGAGCATATCACTCTTAATGCCCAGTATTCTGCTATCGATTTTTATAAAGCTTGCGGCTTCAGTGAGACCGGTCTGCCTTTCCTGGAAGCAGGAATAAAACACATCAGAATGGATAAAAAACTTCACTGAGTTTGAAACTCAACGGCCACACCAGGCTGATGATTCCGGTAAGCGCACCGGCTGGGTTAGCGGCAAGACATGGGAAAGATGTCTGAATATCGAGAGGCAGCCTGTCTTATTTTTCGGCGTTCACTTCTGATACAGGCCGTACTCTTTTGCGGTCTTAATCATGGCTCGTATATTTTCAGCGTTTGAATCAGCGCCCAGCGCGCCCGGACTGGTCATCATGAAGCCCCCGCCAACTCCACCGATATCTATCAGCCGTTTTGAATAGTCCTCGACTTCCGGGGGCGTACCCACCGACAATAGCGACTGCGGCACAGAGCCAACTATGCACATTACATCTCCGAGGGCTTTTTTGGCCGGTTTGACATCTGTTAAGTAGAGATGGCAAAGGACTTTACCCCTGGGGAAATCACGAATTACCTCCAGTCGGGATTCGTAACCTCCCTGGGTTCTCAATTCCGGCACATACCCTTCTTCAATAAGGGCCAGGCAAATCTTCCGTAATGACGGCCAGTAAAAAGTCCTGAACTGCTCGTCCGACATGAAGCCGTCAGCCCCTTTGTGCAGGGGGAAACCGACTATTGGACTACCGCCCACATTCCCATTATCACCACTCCGGCGAATCTGGAGCAGTCTTTTTTCCGTAATCATTTCAATAGCTTCAAGCAGTTTTTCCGGCCGCTTGTACATATCGAGAGCGATACCCCTCTGGCCCCGGAGGTTGTCACCCAGGACATCAAAGGGAGCTAACCCGAGCACGGAGCCTCTGAAATTCGGATAACCCAATTCGGTCAGCTTTTTATTGGTGGCGGCTATCTTTCCCACCCAGCGCTGCGCCTCTTCACCCGCCGCCATCAGTTTTTTCAGTGACTCCTGCACTTCCGGTAAACCGAAGCGGCTGACGCTTCCGGTATTAAGTTGACCCAGGGGCATCAGTTTACCCAGCCCGCCCATTGCCCCCCAGGTTTTCGGCAAATACGAGCGCCACCTGTAATCTGACTCGTCCAGGATGAAATCGTCATATTGATCGGCCGTCATGTACTCGCCCTCGATAAACTGGGGGCTGCCGTCATCGGCTACGCCATGACCCGGCCACTTCCGCTGCCTTTCATCGAGGATTTCGTAGACCCGGCCCACCGGAGCGGCGGCCGGTGTCTTGGCATCAAAATCAAACTCCAGGGTACACCTGGTGGCTACTTCAATGGCTTTGTCCACATCATACATCACATCCTTCTGGGTATAGCCGCAATAAGCGGCGGCATATTCACCCAGAAATGGGCTAACCGGCACCCTGTCCGGGTTTTTCTTCATCTGGATGGCGTCTACGATTCGGGAGACCCGCGCCTTGTAGTCGGCTTCGGCCCGGGCAGAGGCAAAGTTAATATCTGCCGGAGAGAGCCAGGCCTCGATGCGCCTTTCCATTTTCTCGTCCGCTGAAAGCTCTTTCCACGGCAATTCTGTAGTCCTGGTCTGTATAGCCATTGATTTGTCTCCTTATCAGTGATGCCCTGTCGAAAAGCAGTATCAGGATATCGGCTTGAACCTGGGCAGGGTTATTTCAGGAGTAACATCATCGAACACTACCTCAACCGGCATATTAACTTTGATGTCTTCGTTATCACATTCAACGATGTTGCTCGTCATACGGA
>JAZFUC010000134.1:0-4845 GCA_036446995.1 Dehalococcoidales bacterium
CAAATTTTACTTAACAGTAAAGTACTGGAGGGCCAGTCTGATTTTTTCCTCCAGGGGCAGCTCGGAAGAGGGCAGGCTGGTCACCGCCTGGCTGGCCTCGGCCACCGTGTAGCCCAGGGAGGTGAGAGCGGCCACAACATCAGCGTAATCATCGGAAAACTGGATAGTCGGGGAAATCAGCAGTCCGACAGCTATCTTGTCCTTCAGCTCCAGGATGAGCCGCTGGGCCATCTTTTTGCCAATTCCGGAAACAGTCATCAGTAAATCGGCGTTTTCGCTGGCAATAGCAGTTGTCACCTGCTCCACGCTCATCGCCGAGAGCACGGCCAGCCCCAGCCTGGGGCCCAGTCCGGAAACGCCTATCAGAATCTGGAAAAGCTCCAGTTCGCTCTCGGTGGCGAATCCATAGAGGGTCAGGCTGTCCTCTCTCGTCACCAGGTGGGTCAGCAAAAAAACTTCTTTTCCGACAACGCCGAGTGTGCTCAGGGTGGAAGTGGGCAAATACACCTGGTAACCGACACCGCCGACTCCTATAACCACCCAATCCCCCCCTATTGACTCCAGTTTACCGCGCAGGCTGGCTATCATAAATACTCCTTTACTGTCCCCCAAGCAAGTTACTCAAGTGGACCTCACTTATATGGCAAAGGGCTACCGCCAGGGCATCGGCCGCGTCCGTGGATTCCGGTGACCGTTCCATACCCAGCTGCAGCCTGACCATTTCCTGAATCTGCTCTTTGGAACTGGCCCCGTAATTGGTCACCCGCTGCTTTACCTGAGTCGGGGTGTATTCAAAGGTCGGTATTCCCCGCTGGGCCGCGGCCAGGATAGCCACCGCCTGGGCCTTTCCGATAGCCAGAGCCGATTTGACGTTCTTGGCCACGAAAGGCTGCTCGATAGCCACAGCGTCCGGGCCTGATTTGGTAATAATTTCAAGAATACCGTTGTAGAGAAAAGCCAGCCGCTCCCCCATTGGAGAGCGCGCCTTGGCAGTCAGGACACCGTAATCAACCAGGGTCGTCTCACCGCCATCACTGTCCACCACTCCGTAACCCATTGCCACGGTTCCCGGGTCAATACCTATTATTCTCATCACAAGTCCAAAGCGGTTCAAGTATGGCGCGGGCTCAAAATAATCCGGGTTTACACCCGGGCTTTCTCCAGGACTTCATCCGAAAAATCAACATTACTGACGACCATCTGGACATCATCAAGCTCTTCCAGCTTGTTAATCAGTTTCAAGGTCTGAATAGCCCGTTTTTCCTCAAGCTGAAGACTGGTCTTGGGCAGCATAGATACCTCGGCAGAAGCAATAGGAATGTTAATCTGCTCCAGTGAGCTCCTGACCGATTCAAAATCGGCCGGACTGGTGTAAATCTCGATATGGTCGGCTTCCTCAACGACATCCTCGGCGCCGGCATCGATAGCCTGCAGTTCAATCTCTTCCGCATCAAGGCTACCAGTCTCTATCAGTATCAGCCCTTTGGAATCAAAAAGCCAGGCTACACTGCCGGCCTCTCCCAGGTTACCGCCGCCGCGGGAAAAGATATTACGGATATCCGAGACAGCACGGTTATGGTTATCAGTCATGACCTGAATCAGGATGGCCACACCGCCGGGACCGTAACCCTCCATGACCATCTCGGTAAGAGTAATCCCCTCCAGTTCCCCACTGCCCCGCTTTATCGCCCTCTCGATATTGTCCGTGGGCATATTGTTGTCCCGTGCCTTCTGCACGGCCAGGCGGAGCCGGAAATTTGTTTCCTGACTGCTGCCGCCCTCACGCACGGCTATGATAACTTCGCGGGTGATTTTGGTAAAAAGCTGCCCCCTCCGGGCATCAGCCACTCCCTTTTGATGCTTGATTGAAGACCATTTGGAATGACCCGACATACCGGTTCTCCTTTGGGCGAATTCTTTGCTTGATTCTATCACCAAACCCTGCCGCTGGTCAAAATAATACCCCTGCCCCGGAGGCAGCTCCGGCTGGCCGTTTTTCTCCATTAATACCGGCAAATTGACATCAGGATTAACGGGGATTACAATCAGCACAAGATGAAATTATTTGGCACATCCGGGATACGGCGGGTGGCCGACCGCGAACTCCTGGAACTGGCCCTTAAGGTGGGGCTGGCGGTGGGCAGTGAATATGAGAGCCTGGCTGTCGGCAGTGACACCAGGACATCGGGAGATGCCCTGAAACACGCCTTTATTACCGGACTTCTGGCTTCCGGGGCGGCCGTTTACGACGTTGGAGTGCTGCCCACGCCGAGTCTTGCCCTGGCTGCCCGTGATTTCAGGGCCGGGGCTATGATCACCGCTTCCCACAACCCTCCGGAATACAATGGCATCAAGCTGCTGAACCCGGACGGCTCCGCCTTCGACGCTGCCCAGCAACTGCGAATTGAAGGTATGATTGATGAAAATTCGCTGGACACAGCAGGGTGGGAAAAGATGAGCCGCGCCAGCGCCCGGAATGGTATTATAGAAAAACACATCAGCCATATAATGGCGGATATTCCCCATACGGAGTCTCTCAAAGTAGTGCTGGACTGCGGCTGCGGAGCCGCCTCGGTTATTACCCCTGAATTGTTGAAGCGGCTCGGCTGTGACGTGTTCGCACTGAACAGCTTTCCCAGCGGTTTCTTTCCCCGGGCCAGTGAGCCGACCGAGGCAAACCTGGAGAATCTGATACGGACGACAAAAGAGCGGGGCGCTGATTTGGGCATTGCCCATGATGGTGACGCCGACCGGATGATGGCCGTGGATGACCGGGGCAGGTTCATCCCGGGAGATAAACTGCTGGTCTTATTCTCCCGGCAGGAAGCCGCCGGCAAGGTGGTCACCACCATCGACGCTTCAATGGCCATCGATGAAATGGATTTTAATGTCGTAAGGACGCCGGTCGGAGACACTTTTGTTTCCGATGAATTAAAGAAGGGCGGAGATTTCGGCGGAGAGCCATCGGGGGCCTGGGTTTTTCCCGGCAACTCGCTCTGCCCCGACGGCATTTACGCGGCCGCCCGGCTGGTCTCCATAGCCGGCGGCCGGAAAGTGTCTGAACTGGTCGATGAAATACCGGAGTACCCGATTATCAGAGGCAGCATCGACGGCCTGGTGACAGATATGCCTGGTTTAGAAAAGCGGCTCATGGAACTGGAGCCCCTATCCGTAAGCAACATAGACGGGCTTAAACTCGGCTTCCCGGACGGCTGGCTGCTGGTCAGGGCCTCCGGCACTGAGCCCAAGATAAGACTGACGGCCGAGGCAAGGACCGATACGAAGGCAAAAGACCTTTACCAGAGCGCGACCGGGATAATCCGGGAATTTATCAGGGGAGGGGAAAGAGGCTAGGATGAAAGCAGTTATTTTAGCCGCCGGGGAAGGAAACCGGATGCGTCCCCTCACTTACACCCGGCCCAAGGTGATGCTTCCCATAGCCAATAAACCCATCCTCGAACACCTCCTTATCGAGGCTAAGAAGGGCGGTATAAAAGAGTTTATCCTGATTGTCGGTTATCATGACGAACAGATACGCCATTATTTTGGTGACGGCGGCAAATGGGGCGTCAAGATTGAGTATTCTACCCAGCGCCGCCAATTGGGCACGGCCAGCGCGGCAGGAATGGTAAAAGATCTTGTGGATGGTAATTTCCTGATGATGAATGGCGATAATATCATCAATCACAAGAGTATCGAGGGAATTATCGGCAGGAACGAGACCACGATGAGCCTGGTCGAGGTGGAAAATACGGAAGGCCTGGGGCTGGTTGAGATTGCTGGGGATAAGGTAGTGGGTATCCACGAAAAGATGGAAAAACCGATATCCAACCTGGCCAACGCCGGACTCTACCTGTTCACGCCGGCTATATTTGCCGCAATATCCGAAACGCCCACCTCGCCACGAGGCGAGTATGAAATAACCGCCTCAATTCAGCTTTTAATCGATCAGGGGATTCCCGTTTCGTACCAGCAAATTGATTCCTGGCTTGATTCAAGTTATCCCTGGGACCTGCTGTCAGCCAATGAAACCCTGCTGAACGAGATTAGCCCTCAGAACCTGGGTGAGATGGAAGAGAATGTGATAATAAAGGGGACTGTCGATATTGGGAAAGGCAGCATAGTCAGGTCCGGTTCTTACATAATAGGCCCGGTGATAATCGGGGAGGACTGCGATATCGGCCCCAACTGCTTTATCCGCCCCCATACCTCCATAGGTAACGGGTGCCATATCGGTTCAGGCGTGGAGGTCAAGAACTCAATCATAATGAATAACACGGCCCTGCCACACCAGAATTATGTTGGAGACAGCGTACTGGGTGAAGGATGTAATCTGGGAGCCGGCACGAAAATCGCCAATCTGAGACTTGACGAACAGCATATAATCGTAGAAGGTAAAAATACCGGCAGGCAGAAACTGGGTGCTATAATTGGTGATGAGGTTAAAACAGGGATTAACGCTTCTATTAACCTGGGCACCATGATAGGCAATAATACCCGGATTGGGCCGGGAGCCGTTGCCAGCGGGATAATTTCCCCGGATTCAATAATATTATAGGAAAGAACAATGAAACAAGCTGTGATTCTGGCCGCCGGTGAGGGACAAAGGTTAAGGCCCTTTACCGTTACCCGACCCAAGACAATGCTGTCTATCGCCGATAAACCGATACTTCAGTACGTGATTGAAGCCCTGGCCCAGAATGGAATTCAGGATATCATTATCGTGGTGGGCTACAGGCGGGAACAGATTTTTGACTATATGGGTAACGGGGAGCGTTTTGGAGTAGACATAACTTATAAAATACAGGAACGACAATTGGGCACAGCCCATGCCCTGATGCAGGT
>JAZFUC010000135.1:0-4007 GCA_036446995.1 Dehalococcoidales bacterium
GCAGCCGGGCCCGGCTCTCTCCTATGGATAAGCCATCGATAAGTTTCGATGATGTGGCCGGAGTGGATGAAGCCAAGCAGGAACTGACCGAGGTAGTAGAGTTCCTCAAGAACCGTGAAAAATTCGAGGTACTGGGAGCCCGCATACCCAGAGGTGTTTTGCTCATTGGCCCGCCGGGCACGGGGAAAACACTGCTGGCCAGGGCGGTTGCCGGTGAAGCCGGAGTGCCTTTCTTTTCCATAAGCGGCAGCGAATTCGTCGAGATGTTTGTCGGTGTCGGCGCCTCCAGGGTGCGCGACCTCTTCGACCAGGCCAAGCGAAATACCCCCTGCATCATTTTCGTTGACGAGATTGACGCCGTGGGGCGCCAGCGGGGCGCCGGGTTGGGCGGCAGTCATGATGAGAGGGAACAGACACTGAACCAGATTCTTACCGAGATGGATGGCTTTGACACCAATACCAGCGTAATTGTGCTGGCGGCTACCAACCGCCCGGACATACTTGATCCGGCCCTGCTCAGGCCCGGCCGCTTTGACCGGCGGGTGGTGCTGGACCGTCCGGATATTGCCGGTCGGACTGCTATCCTGAATGTCCACATAAAGGGTAAACCGCTGGATGATGCCGTTGACCTGGAGGTTGTCGCCAAGCAGACAGCCGGTTTCAGTGGGGCGGACCTGGCCAACCTGATAAACGAGGCAGCTATCCTGGCAGCCAGGCGGGGCAAGAAATCCATCACTATGGCCGAGTTTGATATTTCCGTCGATAAGGTAACTGCCGGTCCGGAGAGAAAAAGCAAGAGAATCAGCCCCAAGGAAAAAAAGATTACCGCTTATCACGAAGCGGGGCATGCCCTGGTCGGGGCCGTCTTGCCCAATATAGAAACGCTGCGGAAGATAACTATCATACCTCACGGAATGTCCGGGGGCTTTACCCGTTTCCTGGAGGAGGACAGGAGCCTGCATAGTCGGTCACAGCTAAACGATACCATAGCTACCTTCCTGGCCGGACACACTTCCGAGAAGCTGATATTCAAGGAAGTAACCACGGGCGCTTCGGATGACATCAAGAGGGCAACCGACCTTGCCCGTAAAATGGTTACCGATCTTGGCATGAGCGACAAACTGGGCTCACGCACCTTCGGGGAAAAACAGGAGCTGATATTTCTCGGCCGTGAAATATCGGAGCAAAAAGACTACGGAGATAAGATAGCCAATCTTATCGACGAAGAAATAGATATTATAATCAGTAACGCCTATAAAGTAGCCACCAGGGTGCTGACCGAGCATAAAGCGAAACTGAAACTGATTGCTGAAAAACTCCTAGCCGATGAGACAATAGAAGGCGCCGAGCTAGAGGCGATTTTCAGCGGGGTCGTGCAGTCCACACCGGAATCAACACCTCCGCCTGTCCCCGAGCCGGCTGATGCAGTTACCGATGCTAAACCGAAACGGAGAACCAAGAAAACCCCGATTATCCCTGCCCCCCTGCCTAAACAGGCTTCGGCCGGATCCGACTAACCGGGACTTGAAAAGTTTGACAGCATCATCCGGTTCCAGGCGAAACGGTCTATTTCTTTCGGCTGGTAACAAATCCGGCCAGCTCTTTTAACGATTCCCTGCTGTCCCCGGCCGGCAGTTGTGTCAGGTCGCGGCAGGCCGTGGCGCAGTACTCTTCGGCCAGCTGATAGCACTCCCCCAATATGGATGAATCTCGTATCTCGTCTATCGCCTGCTTAATATAATCCGGGCGGTCACGGTTATTAAAGAACTTCTCCACCGGATTATTCCGGGGATTGTACTCCAGCAGGAGCATGGCCGGCAGGGTAAGGGTACCCTGGGCCAGGTCCGAACCGGCCGGTTTCCCCAGCTCTTCCTCGGTACCGGTAAAGTCCAGGATATCATCGACGATTTGAAAAGCGATTCCCACGTTGTAAGCATAATCTATCAGCACCTGGATAGCCTCTTCAGGGGCCTGGCTCATTGCCGCTCCTGATTCGGTTGCCATACGGAAAAGGGCGGCCGTTTTCTGGGCCACCCGCTTTATATACTGGGGGCGGTTCTGATGCAGGTTAAACGCGTTATCGGCCTGGTTTATTTCTCCGCTGGAAATGGTTTTTAATGTCTGGGCAAAGAGCTTGATTGCCCGCAGGTTATCGGTGCTGGCCGTAAGGGCGCCGGCCTCGGCAAAAAGATAATCACCCAGCAGCACCGCTTTTTCGTCGCTCCATTTCTTATTGACCGTTTGCCTGCCCCGGCGGGTCCCGGCATTGTCAATTGCGTCATCATGGACCAGGGTAGCCGTGTGCATAATCTCAACAGCCGTTGCCATAGAGAGCAGGTTATCGTTGTCATAGTCATAAAACCTGCCGGCCAGCAGAGTCAGAACAGGGCGGATTCTCTTACCGTTGCTCCGGAGACTGTACTCCAGCAGTTCGGACAGATGGGGAAAATCTCCTATTTGTTCAGGGTCGCTGACCGCTTTGAGCCGGTCCTCAATCTCCGCCAGGTCATTCTGAATCGGTGCGTATATGGCTTCTAGCTCCAAGATTCTCCTTCCGCGGCTATTGCCCCAGGCGAGCCGCTTCCTCCTCGGCCAACTCTTCATCCAGCTTGGTAAACAGGGGCTCAGGGGGCTGCAGCTTCTGCCCCGGGGACGGCGCGTCCAGCGTCCAGCCGCAATCCTGGACCTCTCCCTTGAAGCCAAGATACTGGTGCAGCCTCTGGGAACTGAATGGGAGGAAGGGGTAGAGGACTATTCTCAGGCCGTAAATAACCTGGAGGGCTGTGTAAAGGGTATCCGCTGCCGCCTGCCGGTCCTCCTTGATGACTTTCCAGGGCGATTTTTCGTCCAGATAGCGGTTAGCCTGGTGGGCCAGGCCCATAGCCGTCCTTATCGCTTCCTTGAAGTGGCAGCCGTGAAGCAGGTTATCCACATTCTCCAGCGTTTCTTCCGTCTCTTTTATAAGCTGCCGGCTCCGTTCATCGAGTTTCCCCGGCTGGGGGATAGCTCCATCAAAGTTACGGTAAGTAATGGTCAGAACGCGGTGGACCAGGTTACCGTAGGTGGCCACCAGCTCGTTATTATTGCGCCGGATAAATTCATTCCAGGAGAAATCCGTATCCGCGGTCTCAGGCATATTTATTGACAGTATATAACGGAGCGGATCAGGGTCATACCGTTCCAGGTAGTCCGGCAGCCAGACTGCCCAGTTCTGGCTGGTGGATTGTTTTTTGGCTTCTATTGTCAGCCACTCATTAGCCGGAATATCGAACGGCAGGTTAAGGTCTCCGTAACCCATCAGCATGGCCGGCCAGATGACGGAGTGGAATAAAATGTTATCTTTGCCGATGAAGTAATAGCTTTTGGCCCGGTCATCCTGCCAGAAATCCCGCCATTTCTCCGGTTCTCCCCTGAGGGAGGCCCATTCCTTGGTGGCGGAAAGGTAGCCGATTACGGCCTCGAACCAGACATAGATGCGCTTGCCCTCGTAACCATCCAGCGGCACCGGTACCCCCCAATCAAGGTCACGGGTGATAGCCCTGTCTAACAGGCCTTCTTCCAGAAACCGGATGGTGAAATTTCGCACATTCGGTCGCCAGAAGTCCTGCTTTTTCACCCAGGCCAGTAACTGGTCCCGGAAAGCCGGCAGCCGTAGGAAGAAATGCTCCGAGTCCCTGAATTCGGCCGCCGTGCCGCAGGTGCGGCAGCGCGGTTCAATGATGTCGGTAGTGTCAAGGAGTTTGCCGCAGGCGTCGCACTGGTCGCCGCGGGCTCTTGTATCGCCGCAGTGAGGGCAGGTGCCCTCGACATAACGGTCGGGCAGAAAACGCTCGCATTTAGGGCAGTAAGCCTGAGAAACGGTTTTCCTATATAAATAGTCTTTCTCCAGCAGTTTAAGGAAAATGTCCTGGGTTACCGCCGTGTGGTTCTCCGTGCCGGTGGTGGTAAAGAGGTCGAATGAGATACCCAGCTTCTGCCAGCAATCGAGAAATTCCCCCTGGTAAAAA
>JAZFUC010000136.1:0-2003 GCA_036446995.1 Dehalococcoidales bacterium
CGGTAAGGTGTTGCAGGAACTGGGGAATAACCACTTCTACTGGCATTTGTATTTCTCCTCAGATACTACCCGGGCCGGATTATGTTACAGGACTTGATTATAATCCCAATCCGGTCGTCAATCAATACCCTGAAAGAAAAGGCCTTGCCCGGTTTTTCTTAATGAGGTCGTAAACACCTGGAGTATTGAATTTTATGAGTTTATCTTTTAACCCTATCCCCCTTTGTCCCCCTTCCCCTTTTAAGGGGCTTTGCCTTAAAAGTACTCCACCTTTGTCACCCTGGAGCCCCGACTTGTCGGGGCGAAGGGTTTCAGGGCGGGGGAGTGTCCCGGTCGTTGCTCACCACCCTGAGATTCTTCAGTCGTCCCGACTCTATCGGGACTCCTTCCAGAATGACATTTGGGGCAAGGCCCTTCCCCTAGAGGAAGGGGGGTAAGTTTGAGAGGGGGCTTCGCCCCCTCTCTAAAATGTTTTCCCGATGACCTTTTCAAAGGGTCATCGGGACTAAGGGGGTGAGGTTAACCAAAATATTAAAATAGACTCCTTATCGCAACTGTAGAATCAACCAAATGCAACCAAACCAAAGCGGATTTATATTGACCTTCAGCCGCACTAAGTGATAAATTCATAAGCACAACAATACTGAAGGAGGAATCATCATGCCATACATCACCGTTAAATCTCTGGAGGGAAGGACCGTGGAGCAGAAGAGGGGCCTGGTAAAAGATATTACCGAGGCAGTAGTCAAGAACTTCAATGCCCCGGCCGAAGCGGTCACAATCGATATAATCGAATACAGCCGGGACAACATGGCCAACGCTGGCCAACTTTTTTCCGACCGCTAATTATCATTAAAAAAAGATAAATCCGGAGATACCGCTGTGCTTAAAGCGCTGGTAGTTGACGCCAAAGATAATGTCGCCACGGCCCTGAACGACCTGAACAAAGGCGATTCCGTAGCCGTGGAGATAGAAGGTACTGCTGTCGATATCCAATTGGAGCAGCCCCTTCCGTTCGGGCACAAATTCGCCCTGAAGAAAATTAAAGCGGGCCAAGCGGTAATCAAGTACGGCGAGGTAATCGGGCTTGCCACGGCCGGAATAGCTGTTGGCGAGCACGTCCACGTGCATAACGTGGAGGGGCTCCGGGGCAGGGGCGACAGGCAATGAAGATAAACGGATACCGCCGGGCCAATGGCAAAGTGGGCATACGGAATCATATACTGGTATTTCCCACCGTGATTTGCTCTGCTGCCGTGGCCGGTATGATCAGCCGGGCCGTGCCCGGCACCGTCAGCGTCACCCATTCTCACGGCTGCGGCCACCTGGGAGAAGAGAGGGGACACATGGTGCGGACTATGGCCGGGTTCTGCGCCAGCCCCAATGTAGCCGGGGTGCTGCTGGTGGGGTTGGGCTGTGAACTGATTACCCCTGAGGTGATTGCCGCCGAGCTTGAAAAAGTCGGCCAGACCTTTGAAATAGTGAGCATCCAGGACCTGGGAGGCACCACGGCCACCATAGAAAAAGGTAAACTCCTGGTTGAAAAACTGCTGGCCGGGGCGGACAAAGCCGTGCGGGAACCGGCAGATATTTCCGAACTGACCGTGGCTACCAACTGCGGCGGCTCCGATACGCTCTCCGGCCTTACGGCCAACCCGGCTCTCGGAGTTGCCTGCGACCGGCTGGTGGCCGGGGGCGGAACCGTATTACTCTCGGAAACACCGGAACTGATAGGGGCCGAGCAGGTGCTGTCCGGCCGGGCCGCTTCTGAAGAGGTAAAAAAGCGCATCTGGCAGATAACCTCGGAGATGGAGGCAAAAATCCTTTCGACGGGGGTGGACGTCCGCGGTTCGTACCCATCCCCGGGAAATATCGCCGGCGGCCTGACCACCCTGGAGGAAAAATCACTGGGAGCGATACGCAAGGGGGGAACCACTCCGATACGGGAGGTGGTGAAATTTGCCCAGAGGCCCGGCGAAAAAGGGCTGGTTATTATGGACGGA
>JAZFUC010000137.1:0-2374 GCA_036446995.1 Dehalococcoidales bacterium
CACCGTGGTGAAACGCTGATCGGTGGTGGCCGTGATGGGCACTCCCGAGATGGAGCCGGTATCCTGGGTGCCGTAACTGCCCAGTATGGGACAGCCGAACCTTGCTTCGGCTTCCTTGGCCAAGGGAGGCGGCAGATAACCGCCGGCCGTTTTGATGAGACGCAGGGAGGACAGGTCATAGTTGTCCAGGGGTAACTCCAGCATCCTGGCCAGCTGGGTGGGCACCAGGGCGATGAGGGTAACCTTTTCCTGTTCCATAAAGGCCAGGGTTTCTTCTCCCCGGTACTGGTACTCCAGGGCAATCCTGGCTCCGGCTACCGGGGCGGCGACATAGGCCGGCGTACCCCCGGCCGCTCCGGCCAGCGGGGCCAGTGCCAGCACGCAATCGTCCGGCCCCAGGGCCCAGTTTTTTATGTGGGTTTTGGCCGTCCAGATTTCCTTGGCGGCAATACGGTGCTCGATTACCTTGGGCATTCCGGTGCTGCCGGTGGTGGTAACCAGGAAGCCGACCTCCCTGACGGCGTCGACTTTCCGGTCGTCCAGCTTCCCGGGGTCATATTCTTTCTCATAAGGGTGTTCCATAATTCGGGCCAGAGAGTGGCAGCCGTCCGGCACATCCCGGCCGGTCACAATAATGTGCCTGAGAGCCGGTAAATCATCCTGGAGTTCTTTGACCATTTGGTAATAATCGAACCCCCGGTATCCATCGGGTATCACTATGCCGACTGCCTTCGTCTGAGAACCTATTTCTATCAGTTCCGAGTGGCGGAAAGTAGTCAGTTCCGGGATGGATAGGATACCGGCCTTTTCACAGGCCAGCCGGACCAGCACCTGCTCGGCGATATTGGGCAGCAGCACCATCAGCCGGTCATCCCGCTCCAATTTCAGTTCATATACCAGGGCCAGGGCAATGCGGTTGATTTTTTCCACCGCCTCTGCCCAGGTAAACCGTCCCCCGGTCGAATCCACCAGGGCTTCTTTATCCGGCCACCGGGCGGCGTTTCTCTCCCAGAAATCGGGCAGGATGCTCTCCTCCCAGTGTCCCTGCTCCAGGTATTTCGTTATTTCAGACTCGTCGTATCTTATCGGTTTCACTTTAATCCGTTTTGACAGCCCGTATCATTTCGTCGATATTGTCCACCACGACGGCGGCGAATTCAGGACTGTTCAGGGTTAACTCAAGTTCCTCGATTTTTATTTCCGGTCTCAGTAATTTGTGCAGTTCTTTGGTAAATGCCCGGTCGGTATCAGGATCGTAGAGGTCCTTTCCCCTGGAGCTCAGTGAAGACCAGCCTGCCAGCGGTACCAGGAATTTCACCGGACCTTTTGACCGGTTCAGTTTATCAGCTACCACCCGGGCCAGCTGCTTCATTTCTTTAACGTTTGTCCTCGCCTGCACCCGGTAGGAGTCATGTACATAATACTTCCGTTCGGCGATTTTCCTTGACCGCCACAGAGAGTCGCCGCTGTCCATTCTCTGTATCGGCCCGCAGCTTATCATATCGAAACCGCAAGGGGCTACCACCATCGGCAGGCCCCTCCGCCCGGCCGCTTCGAACCGGTCGGGTCCGGCCGCCCGGTTGCCGCCGAACAGCTCTTCACTAAGTCCGCCTGGGGCGATATCGACTACGGCGTCGAATATTCCCTGCTCAAGAAGTTCTTCCATAGCCCGGTCACCCACTCCGTCGGCGTGACAGGGGATAACCGTATAGCCTCTCTCCCCCAGATACTGCCGGACCAGTTCCGAACAGCCTTCAGAATAATGGACTTCCGTCATCGCTATCAGGCGTCCTTTTACCTGCCGGAGCTCGTCCAGGACGGAACCCGAGGAGCTCTCCACCATTCCGCAGATAGCCCCGGCGGCCCTTTCCAGAATATTTTTACTCAGCTGGTGAAGGCCGTCCATATCAACCACTGAGGACATTATGGCTATATCCGCCGAGCCGAAAAACCCGCCGGCGTAAGCAGGCATGGCCGCTCCGCTGGAGACCATCAGCTTGGGCACGCCAAAGGGCAGCGATTTCATCACATCCGTGCCCATGGCCGTATTACTGACACCGCCCAGGCCAACAATGCCGCTCAGTTTGCCGCAGCGGTACATTTCCAGGGTTTTTTCAATGGCCCCTTTTATCATCAGGGAGGTCAGTTCGTCTCTCCGCCTGGTGGATGTCCTGATTTCTTCGATGGTCGAACCCCCGGCCCTGGCCACCGCTTCACAGGAGATTTCGGCCGGAAGTGATGATGTGCCCCGCATACTCATATCCAGCAGGGCCGTTCTCTGCCCCTTTTTCTCGATGAGTTCTTTCAGATATTTTACTTCCCGCCACTTTGTGTCCAGCGAGGAGACAATAAGGATTGACTCCGGCATACCCGA
>JAZFUC010000138.1:0-7124 GCA_036446995.1 Dehalococcoidales bacterium
TTGCCCTCTGCCCCTCTTTATGTGGGCAGGGGGTTTTTTTATTTCTATTTTTTGCAATCGTCGTAAGTTGTTGGTATCAAAGGACTTACGGCGCGGCGGGGGGACGCCAATTTCGTGCCAATTAAAACATAAAATATTATACTTCTGTTGTAACTCCTTATATATTCACGGTTTAGGTAAAGATCCCGGTTGACTTAGACGATACATAGTATATAATACATAAGTGCTTACCTACAAAGGACTTAGGACAAATAAGAAAAAAGAACGAATATTTAATTTTCTGGTAAGATGGGCAATCTGGGTTGAGGTATTTCCTCCGATAAAATCTTCGGGGTGGATTACCTAACCTAGCTTCCTGAGTTCAGGTGTTTGTTAGTAGCACGCGAGTTTTGTCTCAGCTAATATTGATTATGTTATGGGCGATATTGGTTAGCACGCGAGTTTCAGATAAAGTAGTAAGGAGTTGGAAATGAACTACAAGAATTGTCTATCAAACAAAACAAGAAACACATTACGAAAGGCTCTTAATGAGGAGACTGCTCAAGAGTTGTTTAGTGTTATTAATGGGTTATGTGAAGATAGTGATTACCCGGATGAGGGGCCGGAAAAAAGAGGAAGTAATGCTGACCAAGGAAGAGCCCAAAACGTAGCTGATTAATGATGGATATTAATGTACCTCTATATTTAGGGCTAGTGGTCGGCTGTGTCTTTTTATCAGCCTTCTTTTCCAGTTCTGAAACCGCCTTTTTTTCCCTGCAGCGGGTAAAACTGGAGCATCTGGTCCATAGTGGAACCAAGGGGGCGGCCAGGGTAAACAGGCTGCTGGGACGACCTGACAGGCTGCTCTCCGTTATCCTGCTGGGAACCAACCTGACGATGACCGCCGCCTCGGCGCTGGCTACGGCTATGGCCGTTTCGGTCTGGGGTGACCGTGGCATCCTCGTTGCGGTCATAGGTTTGACCGTGGTGCTGCTCGTCTTTGCCGAGACCACTCCCAAGACGATAGCCAACCGGCATGCTGAGCGTTTTGCCTTTTTCTATGCCCGTCCCATAGTAGTGATTTCCTGGCTGTTCACTCCTTTCGTTTACCTGCTCAGCGGGATTACAGCCGGTATCACCCGGCTGACCGGGGGCGCTCCGGTATCAAGGTCCGTGGTAAATGAAGAAGAAATCCGCACCATGATATCGGTCGGGCATAAAGAAGGAACGGTGGAAGAGACCGAGGCCAAGATGCTCCACCGGGTTTTTGACTTCGGAGACAAGCCGGCCCGCGAGGTTATGGTGCCGCGGCCCGAGGTTATCTGGGTGGAAAAAGGTACCAGTATCCGGGAATTTCTCAAGATATATACGGAAACACCCCTTTCCAGGTTCCCCGTATACGAAGAAACGACTGATAACGTGGTCGGAATTCTCTCGGTTAAAGATGTACTGATGGCTCAGACAAAAGAAATGAGTAACAATAACGATACCATTGACGGACTTATCCGTCCGGCCTACTTTGCTCCTGAATCCAAGCGCATCAGCGATCTTTTCTCCGAGATGAGAGATGAGAACTACCGTATGGCCGTGATTATCGATGAACACGGCGGAACGGCCGGGATAATCAGCCTCAGCCGTCTCCTTGAGGAAATCGTCGGCGCAGTTGGAGACGAGTTCGCCGATGCGGATAAAGAATACGAGGCAATTGATGAGCACACCTTCCAGATTGACGGAGGTATGAGGATTGAAGAAGCCAACGAGGAGATGGGACTGGAATTACCGGATAGTGAAGATTACGAGACTGTGGCCGGTTTTATGCTCAGTCTGATGGGGCATATTCCCAAGATTGGCGAAGGGCTGCATTATATGGATATGAACCTGACCGTGACTGAGATGCGCGGCCTGAAAATTGAAAAAGTTCTCTTAACCAAGAGAAAGACGAAGTCGGAAGATGCAGCGTCTCAGGGTTAAGTTCAGCCGGGGAGAGGAGATTAAATTCATCTCTCACCTGGATATAATGAGACTGTGGGAACGGGTTTTTCATCGGGCCGGGATAGAGATCGCCTACTCGGAAGGGTTCAGCCCTCACCCCAGGATATCATTGGCCGTGCCGCTGGCTGTCGGAGTCACCAGTGAGGCTGAACTGATGGACGTGGTGGTTGCCGGGATGGTCACTCCTCACTGGTTCACAGCCGCTGTCAGTCAGCAGCTTCCCCCTGGTATTGAAATACTCGGCATCTATCAGACGGCTCAGAACGTGCCTTCACTGCAGTCTCAGGTGCGTTTTGCGGAATATAGAGTCGAACTGGACAAGGCGGCTGGTCCCGCTGATATTGAATCGGCCATCAGTTCCCTGCTTTCGGCTGAGAATCTTCCCTGGCACCACCACCGTGATACCGGAAAACGCAGCTATGATCTGAGGGCTTTAATTGACCAATTACGTCTGGTTGAAAACAACCACCGGTGTCTCACCCTGGAAATGAAGTTGCGCTGTGACAGCAGCGGCGCCGGCAGGCCGGAACAGGTCGCCCTGGCGCTGGGTTTTACCTCTCACCCCCACTCGGTACACCGTACCAGATTAATCCTTGCCCCCGGAAAACAGCTTGTTTAAGTCAGGTTGCAGACGGCCCTTTCACTCTTAACCTAAAACACGCTAAGTGGTATAATAGACACGGGGGCTGGTATAGAAGATGAAAGGGTTGGCCATTACTCTCGCCGTAATTCTCGGCATCATTGTCATCGCTGTTGGTATAAGCCTGTCCGTGTATACAAATCTTATCAGCAGCGCCGAAGTTGCCCATAACCGCGGTTTTGATGAAGGCTTTAATGAGGGCTTCAGCGAAGGTCTCAAGGAAGGCAACGAGGCGGGCTACCAGGAAGGCAGTAAGCTGGGTTACCTGGAGGCTACCGGCGGTGAAGCTACAGATATAGCTGAAGAAGGTTCTTATTTCCTCTATAACCCCACCCACGAGGAAATGCTGTTAATCCTGAACCAGGGCGATATGGACACGGCCCAGGAAATCATCGATTACGCTGAGTCTAATGGTCTCCGTGTTGCCTATGTCAGGGCCCCGATAGCCCGTCAAGCCCGGGAAGGGAGGGTTTATCTTTACCAGTTGGTTGCCTTTGAAACCGTTGATGATGGACTGGTCATTATCGAGCCCTGGTCACACAGAGAGGTTAAGTTAGCTGTCGGAGAAAGTTACAGCCGGTATAACGGATTTCCTGAATCTGAATATGACGATACCGTTACGAAAGTAACGGTGGTGTGGTAGGTAGATAGAGATGACAAACGGGGTGGTTCGTGTGGGAGAAGTTAGCTGGCCGGTGGCCATCGGCAGGGTATTTCTGTCAATGTTCGTCCTGTCAGCCTCCATAGTGGCCCTCGATTTTATGGTTTACCTGGGCGCGACCAGCAGTACTTTTAATCACAGGGTAGCCGCTGCTTTCAGCGAAGGGTATGATTACGGTTATGCCCAGACATTTGATGTGGCCTTCGAGGAAGCGCAGGTAGAGGGATATGATAAAGGATACATCAAGGGCTTTGAAATCGTTCAGGGCCTTGAATCCGGTAAAGAAGTAAGCAGACTCGTCGAAATGCGTAATCCGACGTTCGGGGAACTTATTGAATTTCTGGCTGCTGACAAGACCGACGAAAAACCGTTTATCAGTGGCGAATATGTCTGTTTCGATTATACCGCTGAACTCAATAATAATGCCGATGCGGCCGGCATCCGGGCGGCATATGTCCGCATCCGCTCTGACGAATGGGGCCACGCCGTAGCCGCTTTTGAGACCGTGGACAAGGGGTTGGTATTCATCGAGCCGCAGTCAGACTCCCAGGTAGCACTCGTCATCGGTAAACCCTATCCCTGGTGGCAGGTCGGGGCTACCAGCCCCCTCGGGTATTCGGATAACATACTGGAAATCCAGATAATCTGGTAATTGGTTAGTATGCCGTATTGGTAACACACACATCGTGAAGAGGCAGGAATATCGCCAGCCGCTCGAGAAAAAGGTACTGGGCTTCATCCGGAAACATAAACTGGTATCAGGCCAACGCCGACTCCTGGTAGCTGTTTCCGGAGGGCCGGATTCTGTATGCCTGCTTCATATTCTGGCCGGATTGAGTGAAGAGCTGGGTATTACACTCCAGGCAGCCCACCTAGACCACCAGCTGCGCGGCCCTGAGTCAGAGGAAGACGCCCTTTACGTTTCCCGTCTCTCCGGGCAGTTAGGCGTTCCCGTCACTATCCAGGCCCGGGATGTGAAAAAGTACCGCTTTCAGCACCGTATGACACTGGAAGAAGCGGCCCGTGAAGTACGTTATAGCTTTCTGGCGGAAGTAGCCGGGTCGATAGGCGCCGACTGTGTGGCAACCGGCCATACAGCAAATGATAATGCAGAGACCATTCTGATGCACCTCATCCGCGGGGCCGGAACCCTGGGGCTAACGGGTTTGCAGCCTCGCAGCCAGTGGCGTTCCCCGGAAAACAGCCTTACCATCATCAGACCTTTCCTGCCGGTGAGCCGTCAGGAAACAGAGGATTATTGTAATAAATATAAGCTGGAGCCCCGGTCAGATTCCTCAAATCTGTCGATGACTCCCTTGAGAAATAAAATCCGTCACCAGCTGGTGCCGTTGCTGGAGACTTATAACCCGCGCATAACAGACGCGTTGCTCAGGACCGCCCGTATTGCCGGGGACGACCTGGCTGCCCTTGATGGAGAGGGCGACCGCCGGTGGGACAGCATCGCTGAAAAAAGGGACGGGACGGTTGTCCTGGATAAAGAAAAGCTGCTCGGATTACCGGCCGGCCTTCAGCGGCTTCTGCTTCGCAGGGCTATCAAAGAGATTGCCGGTGACCTGAAAGATGTTGAGGCTATCCATATCGAAGCAATGATGGATGTTTTAAGCAAACCGGCTGGAAAACTCGTCGTTCTGCCCGGCGGGCTGGTTTTCGTCACGGAATATGCCCGTTATTTACTGGCCCCGGAATCTGACGCGCTATGCCCCTATCCCCCTATCCGGGAGAGCGTCATTCTGAAAATACCCGGTGAAACGCGCTTGCCCGGCTGGCGAGTTACGGCCACCAGGATAAACCGGGAGCAGATGGATGAAGGGAATGAATTCACGGCTTATTTTGACGCTGAAGGGCTGGATGGCACTCTGGCGGTGCGCTGCAGACAACCCGGCGACAGGTTTCAGCCGCTGGGAATGGGTAAATCCAAAAAGCTGGGCCGGTTTATGATTGATGAGAAAATACCTGCCGCCTGGCGGAGACGGGTGCCGGTGGTTTGTTCCTCGGAGCAAATTCTCTGGGTGGTTGGCTGGCGTATTGATGACCGGGTAAAAGTGACCGCGGATTCCGGGCCTGTACTGCGCCTGGAATTCGAGCAGACTATTGAATCTTAAAATCAGGGGACACTCCTGTTTAGGCCGGCAATTTCACCCTCTTTTATTTGGCAAGGCGCTCAAAATCTGCTAGACTGGTTCATCAATCCACCCTGATTTCGGGATGATTCTGGCATGGGAGGACTGCTTTTTATGGTTGGTCGACAATTAATAGACAAGGTTAAAAGTGAAGGCAGGAAAACGCTAACGGAAATAGAGGCCAAAGAACTGCTCAGGCAGGCGGGAATAGATGTTACCGATACCATGCTGGCCTCCTCAAAAGAAGAAGCCGTGTCTTTAAGCATGCAGCTTGGCGGCCCGGTGGTGTTAAAAGTGGTCTCGCCCGATGTTATCCATAAAAGCGATGTGGGCGGCGTAAAACTGGGACTGAATACGGCTGCCCAGGTTGGCGCTGCTTATGATGAAATCATGAAATCTGTCAGGAAACAGTACCCTGAGGCGGATATTCGGGGGATTTCGGTTCAGAAGATGGCCCGTTCCGGGGTGGAGATTATTATTGGCATGTCCACTGATTCCCAGTTCGGCCCGGTGATTATGTTTGGCCTCGGCGGTATAATGGTGGAAATCCTCAAGGATGTCTCGTTCAGAATTGTGCCCCTGGCTGCCAGGGATGCCCGGGAAATGATACGGGAGATAAAGGGTTATCCCGTTCTGGAGGGCTACCGGGGTCAGGAAGCGGTGGATATTGCCAATCTGGAAGCCCTGATACTCAAGGTGTCCGCTTTTATTGAAAAGCACCCGGAGGTTCAGGAACTGGATCTGAATCCCGTTATCGCTTATGGTGACGGCGCTGTGGCCGTAGATGCCAGGATGATGCTCGGAGATAGTGACTAATGAACCTGAAGCGGATGCTGGAGACAGCGGCGGACCGTTATGGAGAGAAAACGGTCGTCGTTTCAGGAGACCACAGGTTATCCTACTCGGATTTAGACTCGGCCTCTAACAAGATGGCAGATGCGTTATTGAATATCGGCATTAAAAAAGGCGACCGCGTGGCCTTTATGCTGCCCAATAGTCCCGAATTTATCATTACCTGTTTTGGCGTTGTAAAAATTGGGGCCGTGGTTGTTCCTCTCGACCCCAAATACAAGGTCGCTGAGCTGGACGAATTGCTGGCTGATTTCCTGCCCCGCGTCCTGGTAACTGACAGCCCAACTCTGGAACTGCTGGCGCCCTGCCTGTCCAGGTATAAATCTATTGAATTTGTTATTGACCTGGATTCGGGGCAAGAGAAGCCTTTTCTGGCCTACGATGAACTTATCACCGGCGGTTCGGAAGACAGGGTTGGGGCAGAACCCGACCCGGATGACACCGCCTTCATTTTCTATACATCGGGAGCTTCTTTTACGCCCAGAGGGGCGGTGCTGTCGCACCGGGCAATGGCCGAAGAAGCGAAGATACTCGGCGACGGGTTTGGTCAGACCGACAGGGATGTCATGATGCTGTTTGCCCTGCCTATGTCCCATGTCTTCGGGCTGGTAGCCGTAATGCTGAATGCCGTCTGCAAAGGGAGCAGTCTGGTAATTGTCCCCGGAACGGGACTGTCCATTGGCAGTTTTATGACCGCCATAGAGCAAGAGAGAGGCACCATGTTCCTGGGAATACCCTATATTTTTGCCCTGGCTGTTGATATGGCCGAAAAGGAGGGGATTAAGAACGATTTAAGTTCTCTCCGTTTGTGCTGCAGTTCAGGTGATTTTCTGCCGGACGATGTTGTGGAGAAATTCCG
>JAZFUC010000139.1:0-4106 GCA_036446995.1 Dehalococcoidales bacterium
TCCTTTTCCCCGGCCACCATTTCCTTCTGCATGCGGAGGAGCTCCAGGGTGCGCTCAACCCGCGGTTTACGGTCCGGCCCTTCCGGCCGCTCACCCAGGCACGTCTTGACCTCTTCCAGGGTCATCCCCAGGGTGGTCAGCCGCCGCACGAAGATAAGCCGGTTCACATCCCGGGCAGTGTAGAGCCTGATACCCCCGGAGGTGTAGGCGGAAGGCTCCAGCAGACCCTTTTCCTCATAAAACCGCACGGTACGGATGCTGACAGAGGCCCGTCTGGCCAATTCATTTATCTGGAGCTGAACGTTACTGATGTCCGGCCTCCTTGTTGCTGCTCTTGCCGCCAGTATATCACCGTAAAAAGCAATATGCAATACATAACGGATGGATTATTACCTAAATGCTTGACTATTACGTTACGTTATTTTAAACTAATAACCTGCACTAAATTTTTTTTACGGAGGTGAAAGATGGTTTTCGACGTGATTAAACACCGGAACAAGAACCAGAAAGAGCAGAAGAAATGGGATGCCCTGGCTCCGAAAGACGGAGATTTAGCCCCGGATTTTGAACTCCGGGATGCCAAAGGGGAAAATCCTACCAGCCTGTCTTCCTTCCGGGACAAGAAGCCGGTGGCCTTGATTTTTGGCAGCTACACCTGACCCCCTTATGTAGCCGGGACTGTCAGTCTCCATGATTTGTTTTTGAAACACCGCGACAGCATAGAGTTCATGTCTATCTATCTGCGGGAAGCCCACCCGATAGACGGATGGTGGCTCGGAGGAAAAAGCCTTTCTACTACATTGACCAAAATGATGGTAGGGTCCAACGCGGCCACTGATATATACGACCCCAAGACAATCGAAGAGCGCCAGGTAGTAGCGGAGCGATGTGAGAACGAGCTGGCCTACGAGATGATTACTTACGTGGACACAATGGATGACGCGGTAAGCCACGCCTACGCGGCCCACCCAACCCGTCTCTACCTGATTGGGAAGGACGGCCGGGTGGCCTATGCCGGAGGGCTGGGACCGTTCGGCTTCAAGCCGAAGGAGTTCGGTGAAGCCATCGATAAATACCTGGCCAAAGAGAAATCAGCGGCCGGTGTCACGCAATAGAAGAGCATTTAAAAAAAGAATAAAAAACCAGGAGGAAAAATTTGGGAACACTAACTGAGGAAGCCAAGACTCTGATTGGGGAAATTCACCCGGCCCTGGTGGCCACAGCCAGTAAGGACGGCAAGCCTAACGTATCGGCCAAGGGCTCACTCCGGGTACTGGATGACGAACACGTTATCTTTTCAGACATGAATTCACCCCGCACCATTGCCAATTTGAAGGAAAACCCCCTGGTCAGTATCATCTGTCTGGATGCCAACCGGCGCAGCGTCCGCATCTGGGGCCACGCTGTCGTCCTGAATTCAGGGCCGGAGTTTGATGCAGCGGTAGAAGCCATGGCCGCCCGGAACATGAAACCCAACAATGTGGTTAAAGTAAAAGTGGACGAAGTAGTCACCAGCCAGCCGTAATAACGCAGGCATCAGCGGCTGATAAAAACTCATTCCTGCCAGAATAGGGATTAAAGATTTGATATAATCCCTGTTTTATTATTTTAGTCAGTGAGGTGGTTAGTTTGGCCTATTTAGAAGATATGAGCGAGGGAGTGCAGAAATTACTCACAAACGCGGCTTTCCCGGTCTTTGAAAAGGAAGCCTGGGTGACCGGCCCGCCGTTGAATAAAAGGCGGGTGGCTATAGTTTCCACTGCCGGACTTCACCTGCGGGATGACCGTCCTTTTACCGGCGAGCCGGGAGATTATTACCGGATAATTCCGGGTGATATTGAATCTGATAACCTGATAATGAGCCATGCTTCGGTTAATTTTGACCGGACCGGCTTCCATCAGGACTGGAATGTCAGTTTCCCGATTGACCGGTTGCGGGAACTGGCCGGGGAAAATGTCATCGGCAGTGTCGCCGATTACCATTATTCCTTTATGGGGGCGGATGACCCTGCCAAATGGGAAGAACAGGCCCGTCAACTGGCTGCCCTGTTAAAAAAGGATAATGTAGACGCCGCCCTTCTGGTCCCGGTCTGATTACTCTGTACCCGCGCCGTTGGCGTGCTGGCCCGTTACCTGGAAGAGGAAGGCGTGCCCACTACCCAGATAAGTCTGATTCGCCTGAACACCGAGAAAATCAAACCCCCCAGGGCGCTCTGGGTGCCATTTGAGCTCGGCCGTCCCCTCGGCATACCCAATGACCCAGACTTTCAAAAGAAGGTGCTGGTTGCCACTCTGGAGCTTCTGGAAGCGCCGGAGGGCCCGGTACTGACCGATTTCCCGGAAGACGCTCCCACCAGCGAAGAGCCGATTAGTTTGGCTTGCCCGTTAGTACTGCCGGAGGTGGAAGGGGATGTCAGTGAGACAGAGAAACTCTGCCGGGATTTCAAGCGGGAGATGACATCACTGCGCCCCTGGTATGACCGGGCGCTCAAGGAACGTAAACGCACCGCGGTAGGCGTAAGCAAACTCAGCCATGAAGAAACGGCTGATATTCTCTGCTCTTTTCTCAACAATGAAAACCCTCAGAACCCGAGGGAGGACGTGCCGTTCGATAAAGAACTCCGCTATACCGCTGACGACCTGAAAGCTTATTACTACGAAGCAATAACGGCCCAACCGGGGGCGGACAAACTGTCCGGTCAGGCTATTGAAAAATGGTTCTGGGAAGACACCGTTGCCGCCAGGGTACTGCGGGGGGTAAAAGAGGTTGTGAGCAATGGTGAGGACGATTCACTGAAACAAACCGCCGCCCGCTCACTGGTCCCCCAGAAGTTCTCCTAGAGGCGGACGGCTGGCTTCATTTATACTTAAGGCATCTCTTAAAAGCAGAGTGGCGTATTAAAAATAAAGCGATTTTTGGAGGAGGAGACTCATGACAGTAGAAGAAAAGGCCAAACAACCGGAAACACTGACGGAATTATTTACCCAGGCCCAGGAAAATCTGAAGGCAAAGGGCGTGGAAGGGCAATTGCCCTCGGCTTCCAACTACGCGGCTTCATCCCAGGCGAACCGGAATCTGCTGGATTCCATATTTATGAAACCGAATTTTCTCGATCCGGTGGAGCCGGAGACCGACTGTACCCTGTTCGGAGTGAAAATGACAGTGCCGGCCTATTGTTCCGCCCTGTCAAAACCGGGATATCTTTCCGATGATGAAATGACGGACCTTGTCCGGGGGTTGGGTAATGCCGGTGTAATGATGATGCTGGGCATCGGGGGCTCTGAATTACTCCAGTCCGCCATCGATACAGGCGCCTCGGTAGTCAAGATGGTTAAACCCTACCGTGAGACGGACCTGATATACAAAAAAGTCCAGGATGCGGAAAGCCGGGGCTGCGTGGCGGTGGGTATCGATATCGACCACTTCTACGGTATTTATCGTGACGGAAGATCAATGCGAGCCGACACTTTCAGCCCCAAGAAAACCGAGGAATTAAAGCAGGCCGTGTCCCTGACCAAACTGCCCTTCATCATTAAGGGAGTGCTAAGTCTGTCCGATGCCGAAAAATCCATTGAACTGGGAGCCTCGACAGTCATAGTCAGCAATCACGGTATGGGTTCATTTGATTTCGGAGTGCCGGCTGTAATGGCCCTGCCCGAGATTGTAAAAGCCGTGGGGGACCGTGCCACCGTGCTGGTGGACAGCGGTTTCAGAACAGGTAACGATATGTTTAAAGCGGTGGCCCTTGGGGCCAAGGCGGTTGGATATGCTACCTCTGTGCTGATGGCTTCGAACGCCGGCGGAGCAGAGGGTGTCGAACAGTTCATCAGCTTCATCGCCACTGAACTTAAAAGGACGATGGCAATTTGCGGTTGTCCTGACCTGGCCTCAATAAACCGTTCGCTCCTGGTTACCACCCCTGACGTCAAATCTTGGTGGTAGGTTAAAAAGGGGGCATTCCGAAGAGCCCGGCGAAACGGAGCCCCCATAAGACAGCCGCGGTAAGCGTGGAGCCAGCCAGAACGAGAAAACTTCCCCGGCTCCAGTAGTTCCGGCCGCCTCTGCCGTGGCGCAGTTGTAAAAACCAGCCTCTTCCCAGAAGCAG
>JAZFUC010000140.1:0-5810 GCA_036446995.1 Dehalococcoidales bacterium
AGGGGCGAAAAGGACCTCTCTCCGGGCCGGTTTGGTGGTCAGCTTAAGAATTATTCTGGTCACCACCGCCAGTGTTCCTTCCGAGCCGATGATAAGCTGGGTCAGGTCATAGCCGGTGGAGCACTTCACAAATTCCCCGCCCGTTTTTATAATATCGCCGTTGGCCAGCACCGCCTCCAGCCCCAGGACATTATTCCGGGTCACCCCGTATTTTACGGCGTTCATTCCTCCGGCGTTGGTGGCTACGGTGCCGCCGATGGTGGCGCTCATCTCCCCCGGATAGAGGGGGTAGTAAAGCCCCTGCTCCTCCACCCTTTTGGTGAGATCGGCCAGGGTGACACCCGGCTCGACGACAGCGGTGAAATTTTCCTGGTTGATTTCTATAATACGGTTCATCCGCTCCAGCGACAGCACGATACCGCCATAAACAGCCACGGAGCCGCCGCTCAGCCCTGTCCCCGCCCCCCGGGGGATAACCGGTATTCTTTTTTCAGCCGCGTAAGCGAGCAGGGCGGCCACCATTTTCGAATCCCCCGGTTTCACCACCGCCCCGGGAAAATAGCGTTTGGCATCCGGGGTTTCATCATAGGAATAGGCTTCCATCCCGTTTTCAGATGTGCTTATGTTATGTAAACCAACTATGGCGGTCAGTTCCTTAATGGCCTGCTCTGTGACAGCCCCGTAATCGGGCATTATTGTCCTCCTCCTTTAGCTGTCATCCGGAAGAAGTGGAAACGCTGGATGGCAGGGTAACGATGAACCTGGTCCCCTCGCCCGGATTGCTCTCCGCTTCAATTTTCCCGCCGTGACCGGTGACTATCTCTTTAGCGATGGCCAGACCCAGTCCGTAGCCGCTTCTCAGCCCGCTGGCCTGGTAATAGCGCTCAAAAATATATAACAATTGTTCCGGCGGTATCCCCGGACCGGTATCGGCGATGGTGACATGGACGAGCCCCTGATTATTGTTGTGAGCGTCTATCGTCACCTCACCCCTGGCGGGGGTATTTTTTATGGCGTTATCAAGCAGGTTACTGAAGACCTGCTCCAGGCGGTCAACATCACCCCGGACCGGCATCAGCGGCTCAATCCCGGTCCTGACGGTGATTTCTTTCTCTTCCGCCCGCAGGCTGAAAACCTCCAGACAGTGATAAAGGAGCTCTTTCACATCCACCAGCTCCCCTGCCATCTGCAATTGGCCGGACTGCATCCGGGAAAGCTCAAGCAGTTCCTCCACCTGTCTTATCATCCGCTTTGATTCGTCTTCGATAACCTGGGCCGCTTTCTGCCTGCTCTCCTCGTTGTCGGCGGTGCCGTCCAGAATCGCCTGGGCAAAGCCCTGAATCGAGGTCAGCGGCGTTCTCAGTTGATGAGAGACATCCGCCACGAAATGGCGCAACTGCTGCTGGGATTCCTTCACTTTAGTCACCATTTCATTGAACTGTTTAGCCAGGTTTCTGATTTCCCTGGGCCCTGATACGGGTATCTCATGGTCATACTCTCCCTGGGCTATCTTGTCTACAGCCTCAGCGATCAGGCGCATGGGACGGTAAGCGGAACGGGCCAGGAAAAGGGCGATTATTATTGATATTACCAGGACTACCAGACCCACCCTCAGAAAAAGGCCGGCCAGGGGGGCCAGGATGGCTGTGGTCTCTCCTTGGGGCACGGCCAGCACTATATTTGCGAAGCGGTTCTGTCTCTGGTAATCGAACAGCCTGGATATGGAGTACGCCGAATAGAGAAACCGGTGTCCCTCCAGATTGTTAAAAGTGCCCTGCTGGGAATGAACACCATCCGGATACTCTCCCAGCGGTATCTCCTCCGTCTGCTTTGGAATATTCGGTCGGGGCGGCACCTGGATGATAACCTTGTCGTCAGCATCGGTCAGAAAAATATAGACACTGTTGTTCTGGGCCTGTTCTCTGAGATGGACCACCACCTGATTCCAGGCTTCCTCTCCCCGGGCCAGGGCCTGGACCTGGACAAAGATTGGCCTGGCGATATCATTCAGGCGTTCCATCGACAGACGGTCACGACTGCTCTGGAGCACTACCGTCACCGCTACGGCGGCAATGGTTAAAGACAGCACTACCACCAGCGTAAAGGACAGGACCAGCCGCATCCTCAGGCTCATCTACGAACCCTCATCCGCCGTTATTTTATATCCGGTGCCCCTCACCGTTTCTATCTGGGCGCCGGAGCCGGCTATTTTTTCCCGCAGGTGGTTAACATGCACATCCACCGTGCGGCTTTCTCCGTAATAATCAAAACCCCAGACCGTCTCCAGCAGCTTCTCCCGGCTCATCACAATCCCCGGGTTCTGAACAAAGGTGGCCAGCAGGGCGAACTCCTTGGTCCTCAATTTTACGGGCTGGCCGGCAACGGTCACCTCCTGCCGGGGCATGTCAATGCGGAGCTGGCCGATTTCCATAGTCTCGCCCGGTTTTTGTCCCGTCTGGTAGCGTCTCAATATCGCTCTCACCCGGGCCACCAGTTCCCTGGGATTATAAGGTTTGGTCAGGTAATCATCTGCCCCGAGCTCAAGACCGACAATCTTGTCGACATCCTCAATCCGGGCCGTCAGCATCAGGATCGGCACATCACTTTTAGCCCGGACCCGGCGGCAGACCTCGTAACCGTCGATGTCCGGCAGCATCAGGTCAAGGACGATAAGGTCAGGGTTACCGGCAGCCTGTTTTGACAGGGCTTCGTTGCCGGTGGCTGCGCTTTCCACCTCGTATCCCTCCCGGCTCAGATAAAGCCTGGCCAGCTCTATGATGTTGGGTTCGTCATCTACAACCAGTATCTTGGGCATATATCACTCCCCTGAGGGGCTGCTTTTGTTTTCCCATTATACTCCAAAGCTCCCACCCTGCCTATATATCCATGTTTTCAAATTTGTTTTCCTTTGGTTGATAATATTGTAACAACTCGAGCTTATTTTTAAATTCTTGTTAACCTCACCCCCTTAATCCCGATGGCCCTTTAAAAAGGTAATCGGGAGGGGTTTTTTATGAAGGGGCTGTGCCCCTTCAAACTTCCTGCTCCACCAGCCATTTCTACTCCCTATGTAATCGGGATAATGCAATCTCATCATTTCCGATTCAGATAGCTCGTTTTTTATAGTTTCCTTCGCTATTATTGTTAACCTCACCCACTTATTCCCGAGGTCTCTTTGAAAAGGTAATCGGGAAGAGATTTTAGAGAGGGGGCGAAGCCCCCTCTCTGACCAAAACTCCCCTTTTCCCTCGCAGGGGCCTTGCCCCAAATGTCATTCTGGAAGGAGTCCCGATGAAATCGGGACGACTGAAGAATCTCAGGGTGGTAGGTAACGATTTGGACACTTCCCCACCCTGAGACCCTTCGCTACGCTCCAGGGTGACAAAGGGGGATGGGGTTCCAACTGGTATTAAATATATTACCGTTTTAGTTAATAACATCATTAATAAAAAACCCATATTTCCTAAATGACTCAGGCCAGCCTTCTCAGGCTGGTCCAAGCCACCGGTATCACCGGAATGTCTAACCATTTATATTCTCTCTCTTTTGCTACGTTCTGTGCTTACGCATCTGTCGTTTCGTTGTCAGTATTCGGCAGGTCAGGCGCGTTGTCCGGTCGGTGTTCGGGTACCGGTTTCTGTAGACCGGGAGCCCTGTCTATGCCGTTGCCCGGAACTCCGCGTTCCCTTAACTCATCAGCCTTGGTGCCAACGGGAACTATATGGATTGGGGCCATGCCGGGGAAATATCCCCTCTTGATGGTTATCAGGGCATACCCACCTTCCGTGTCAAAAGCATGACTGACCTGGCCGTTTTCATCGGTCCAGCCGATAAAGTAACCGTAGACGCTGACCACGGACTCAAAGTCCTTGTCCTCAAGGGAAATGCTGCTGTCATGGGCAAGTGTGGACATGTCCTCGCGCAGTGTTTCTGCATTCTCCATACTTATTACCCAGACACCGGCGCCTTCAACCGTCTGCGCCTCATCGGAGCCTCGCTCCACTACGGTCATGGTTACTTCTTCATCCACGTGGGCCATTCTCGGGGCTCTGATTGCCAGAGCCTTGGGGGTTTCTCCGATAAAGATTCCGGTAGCGCCGGGGAAGTAACCCGCTTTGATGGTCAACAGCATATAGCCGCCGCCCGCTGCGAAGGCGTGACTGAGCTGACCGTTACCATCCGTCCGGCCAAGGAAGGTGCCGTATGCACCGGCCAGGGACTCAAAGTCCTTGTCCTCGGCGGCTATATCTTTGTTCTCCCTGAGCAGGGTCAGTTCTTCTCTAAGAACCTCGGCGTTGTCCCTGGTGATAGCCCAGATGCCGGCGCCCTCGACGACTTCATCAGTCCCTCTCTGGGAAACGGTCATCAGAACTTCTTCACCAATCTTGGCCCGCTGGGGGGCGTGGATTTCCAGTGCTTTAGCCAGATCTCCGATATGGATTCCGGTAAAACCGGGATGAAATCCCGCCATTACCGCTACCAGTGCATAGCCACCCTCTTCTGCGAAGGCGTGACTGATCTGGCCGTTGGCGTCCGTATGGCCAAGGAGGATACCGTAAGTACTTATTATAGTCGCGTAGTCTTTATCCTCGGCGGCCACATCGGTATTATCCCTGAGCAGGGTCATTTCTCCCCTGAATACCTCGATGTTATCCTGGCTGATTGCCCAGACGCCGGCGCCCTCGACGGCATCTTCAGTCCCTCGCTGGGAAACGGTCATTATGACCTCTTCACCAACCGGGGCTCTCTTCGGAGCTACTATCGCCAGTACATTGGGGCGGTCTCCGATATGAATTCCGGTAAAGCCGGGGAAGTATCCTTTATGGAAGGCGACCAGCACATAATTGCCTGCCTCTCCAAAAGCCTGATACAGTTTGCCGTTTTCATCCGTCCGGCCGAGGAATCTGCCGTGGGCATCCGCTATCGCCTCGTAATCGGCGTCCTCTTCGTTGAAGCCTTCGCTCTCTCTGTGGGCTTTTATCTCCTCTCTGAGTGCTTCAGCTTCGTCCTGGGTCAGGGCCCAGACTCCGGCTCCTGCGAAGGGTTCCTGGTTGTACCGTAAAAATACGGTCATTGATATTTCCTGGTTGACCCCGGCCATCCTCGGTGCTACGATAGCCAGTGAGCCTTTTCCGAAAGGCCTTGGTCCTGACGCGGTTCCTTCATCGGTCTGCGCCAGGGCTGAGGCTGGGGATAATACCAGCAGCAAGGCTGCCATTATTACCGGGATTATTACCGACCATTTCTTCCATTTTTTGTTTAACCTGTTCATTTTCCTGAATCTCCTTTATTTTTATTTTTTGTTTTGTTTCCAACCGGGTAAATGTTTGCCGAAGGGCATTTGTTTTCTGACATTTATGGTTCACATTTTTCTTTTCCTCCCTTTTTAATTTTCGACTGAGCCCTGGTTATTTTTTTTATTTTCCTGTTCCCAATGCGTCAATCTAATATCACTATAAAGGGGTAGTGTTACCGCCGTTTTATGGGAATGTAAAATCTGTGTAAAATCTCTAAACAGTAAATAGAAGGAAAATTAGATCGGAGATTCAGCCCTCTTGCTGTTGTTAGACCCCATCCCCCTTTATCCCCCCCGATAAAATCGGGGGGGGAGTATAAGTTTAGAGAGGGGGCTTCGCCCGAAAAGTACAATGCCTTTGTCACCCTGGAGCGCAGCGAAGGGTCTCAGGGTGGGGAGAGTACGTCTTTGCCCACCCCGCCCTGAGATTCTTCAGTCATCCCGATTCGATCGGGACTCCTTCCAGAATGACAATTGAGCCAGACCCCTTTTCAGGGGTCATCGGGCACTTATT
>JAZFUC010000141.1:0-2045 GCA_036446995.1 Dehalococcoidales bacterium
TGGGCCTGCTTACTCCCCTGGGAGCTGTCTGCGTACTGCCTTTATACCCGGGCTTCCTGGTCTATCTCTCGACCCAGGTAACAGGCCGGGAATCCGGTAAATGGACTATATTTTTCTTCGGGCTGATTATCAATGCCGGGGTCATTCTATTTATGCTGGCCCTCGGATTAATCTTCACCACTATCCTGGAAGTATCGCTGACCGGTATCATCGGCATTATTTCCCCCATTGCCTTCGGCATCCTGCTCATTATCAGCTTGCTGCTGATATTTAATGTTGACGTGGGCAGGTTCCTGCCCAGGGGAAAAACCAGGTTAACCGGCAATCCCTGGGTAAATGCTTTCCTTTACGGTTTCTTCTTCGGGGCTATTGTGGTTCCCTGCAACCCCGGTTTCATCGCCATCCTGTTCGCCAGGACATTCCTGGCCATGGATGTCGTGGAAAACCTGCTCCGGTTTTTGTTTTTCGGTATAGGTATCGGCGCCCCGCTGCTGGTTATAGCGGCTATCTCCAGCACGGCTACCGACACGGTTATCAGCTTCCTGTCCCGGAACCAGCGGATTATTAACCTGGTTGCCGGAATAATTATGCTCGGTATATCACTTTACTACCTGATTATTGTTTTCAGAATTTTCAGCCTGTTTTTTGGATGAGGAGGATGGTATGAGGAGAAAAATAAAATGGCTGGCGGGCAGCCTGGTGGTTTTATCTGTTCTGGTCTTTTCCTGCGCCCCGGCAACTACCGGAGATGAGGCGGAGACCAATGATGAAGTAACAGTGACTGAGGCAGGCCGGGAGACAGAGCCGGAAACAATGATGGATGATGTAATAGAAGCGGAAGAAGACCAGGAAATAGAAACGGAGACCATGGATGAAACCGGGGAGATGGTAGACGGCCGGGAGATAAAGGTAACCCCGGACGGAACAAAGTACATCGTTGAACCGGCGAAAATCATCGGCGGCGGCCCTCCCAAGGACGGTATACCATCGATTGACGACCCCAAATTCGTCTCCCTTGAAGAAGCCGACGAGTGGATTGCTGACAATGAACTGGTTATAACGGTCACCTACAAGGGAGAGGTGAGGGTTTACCCCCTCCAGATAATGGTCTGGCATGAGATAGTTAACGAGGTGATTGGCGGCGACCCGCTGCTGATAACCTACTGACCGCTCTGCGGCTCAGGCGTTGCCTTTGAGCGAGTAATTGACGGGCAAGCGGTTGAATTCGGCACTTCCGGCAAACTGTACAACTCTAACCTGGTAATGTACGACAGGAAAACAGACACGTACTGGAGCCAGCTTGACGGACTGGCCATTTACGGTGAACTGACCGGAACAAAACTGAAACAGGTGCCGATGGAAACGGTGGTCTGGCGGGACTGGAAAAAGGAGCACCCGGACTCAATTGTCCTCAGTCAGGACACCGGCTATTTCAGGGATTACGGGAGGGACCCTTACGGTGGTTATTACGAGGACACTTTCGTTCTCTTCCCCCTGGAAAACAGGGACGACCGGATTCACCCCAAGACGGTCATTTTCGGCATCGAGATTAACGGCACTTTCAAGGCCTACCGGGAAGAAGACCTTATTGAATCGGGAACAATTGAGGACACCCTGGCCGGTGTTAACCTGAAAATAGAGAGGGACGATGCCGGCACGGTCACCATTACCGATACGGCCACGGGTGACCAGATCATAGATGAAAGAACCTTCTGGTTTGCCTGGTACGCCTTCCACCCCGATACCGGGCTTTATCCCAACTGATAAAAAGGGGGTTCTTTATTCTTTACAGGGAGTTTATATTTATATCCGGTTAACCTCACCCCCTTAATCCCCCTCTCCTTAAATAAGGAGAGGGGGGAAACTACTTTTGAGAGGGGGCTTCACCCCCTTTCAAACTTACCCCCAATTAACCCATGTGAAACCCTCTGGCTGACTTACACTATGAACAAAGGCGGTCAATACTGGATAAAACGGCAAATATCACGAGTTAAAGAAGGACCCCACGGAAAATTAAGGGGAGTTTAAGAGGGGCGAAGCCCCTC
>JAZFUC010000142.1:0-2154 GCA_036446995.1 Dehalococcoidales bacterium
CAAAGAAGAAGCGGTAGGCTTCCTGAAGTACCTGCTCAAAGTCTGCCATATGTGCGGGCCGAAGGCTCAAATCCTTTACGATATCGACTTCAAAGACCCCGCCGAGGAGATTACCCTGGACCACCTGGAAGGGTACCGGCAGTCAAGACCCGTCCGTATCGGCAATAACGCTTATATGCAGTTGCAGCTGGATGTCTTTGGTGAAGTACTGGATGCGGTCAGTAATTTTATAGACATCGGCGGCTACATCGGGCGGCAGGACTGGACGCTCCTGAAAAGCTTCGTAAATGCCGCCTGTGACCTCTGGCGTCAACCTGACAACGGTATCTGGGAGGTGAGGGGCGGTCCTTACCATTTCGTCCATTCAAAAATGATGTGCTGGGTGGCCGTGGACCGGGGCATCAAACTGGCCGAAAGAACGGGTTACGAAGGGGACATTGAACGCTGGCAGCAGACGGCCGCGGATATCAGGGAGGAAATCCTGACCAGGGGCTGGGACCCCGAACAGAAGGCCTTCACCCAGCATTATGATACCGGTACGCTGGACGCCAGTAACCTGCTGATGTCCCTTTACGGCTTTCTGGCGGTTACCGACGAAAAAATGCTGTCCACAATCGAAGCTACTATTGAGAAGCTGGGCCGGAATGGCCTGCTCCACCGCTACCTGACGGATGAGACGGATGACGGACTGACCGGCACGGAGGGAATGTTTCTCTGGTGTTCTTTCTGGCTGGTGAGAAACCTGATCAGGCTTAACCGGCTGGATGAGGCGGAAAGCCTCTATGAAAAATAACGAGGACACGGCAACCACCTGAAGCTCTACTCCTAAATGGTGGACCCGGCCACCGGGGAGGCGCTGGGTAATTTCCCCCAGGCCCTCACTCACCTGGCGGTTATTATTACCGGGCTTGAACTGATTCAGGCCACCCAAAAATAAAACGGCCCCGCCTGCCGCAGTGGCGGCCTACCCCCGTTAGATGTTACTATTAGGAACTGATAACCCGGTACCCTGCCCTTAAGACAAGAAATGCAGATTAAACTTAAATTTCTGGGCGCCGCAAATAATGTCACCGGTTCCAGTTTTATGCTGGAATTTAACGGCACCCGTCTCCTGATTGACTGCGGTCTCTACCAGGAAAGGGCCCTGAAACACCGGAACTGGGAACATTTTTCTTTTCAACCCTCTTCGGTTGATGCCGTTCTGCTGACCCATGCCCATGTAGACCACTGCGGTTTGATTCCCAAACTGGTCCGCGAGGGCTTCCGGGGTAAAATATACTGCAACACGGCCACATCGGCCATTGCCCAGATAATCCTGCTGGACGCCGCCCACCTCCAGGAAGAAGACGCCAAATTCAAGGGCCGGAGACACCGGCGGGAAAAGAAAAAGGGCCCTTTCCCTGAAGAGCCTCTCTACACCCAGGAGGATGCCCAGGCCTCTTTCCCCTTTTTCGAGCCGGTCAACTACCTGGAACCGATCCAGCTGGCTGAAGGAGTCAGGGCCGTTTTCTGTGATGCCGGCCACGTTCTCGGCTCCTCGATGATAAAGATAACCCTGACTCAGCAAGGCGAGTCCCGGACCGTGCTCTTCTCCGGAGACGTGGGCCGCTGGGACAAGCCGATACTGGAGGACCCCAGCGTCTTCGAGCATATCGACTACGTTATCGTTGAATCGACCTATGGTGACAGGGTGCACAAGGAGTCGGCCGATATCGGAGAAAGCCTGGCTGAAATAGTGAACTCAACATATAAGGCCGGGGGCAATATTATCGTACCCAGCTTCGCCCTCCAGCGCAGCCAGGAAATCCTCTATCATATGAATGTACTGTTAATGGAGAATAAAATTCCCCACCTTCTCGTTTTTCTGGATAGCCCGATGGCGGCGAAAATCACCGAGGTGTTCAAAAAAAACACGGAATTATTCGACCGGGAAATGTCCCAACTGATACGCCAGCATAAATCACCCTTTAATTTCCCCGGTTTTACAATGACCCAGTCCACCGATGAGTCCAAGGCGCTTAACCACGTATCCGGCACCACCATGATTATCGCCGGTTCGGGGATGTGCACCGGGGGCCGGATAAAACACCACCTGGTATCCAATATTACCCGGGCCCAAAGCACCATATTATTCGTCGGTTACCAGGCATCAGG
>JAZFUC010000143.1:0-2941 GCA_036446995.1 Dehalococcoidales bacterium
GGATTACGGCAACAAGTTTGGTGAGCCGTTGATTCAGGGCTTTGTCAGAACATTCGAGCAAATACTGCCGGATAATGAGCGCCGGAGCTGGCTTAAACCGATTATGTTTACCGGAGGCATCGGCCAGATAGACGACCGCCACACCAGCAAGGAACCTCCGGGAAAGGGAATGCTCATTATCCAGGTCGGCGGCCCGGCTTATCGCATCGGCAGCGGAGGCGGCTCGGCCTCGAGCATGATTCAGGGCGAAAATATCGCCGAGCTTGATTTTAACGCCGTCCAGCGGGGTGATGCTGAAATGGAAAACAAGCTAAACCGGGTAACCAGAACCTGTGTTGAAATGGGCGATAACAATCCCCTGCTGGTGGTCCACGACCAGGGCGCCGGGGGACCCGCCAATGTGCTGGCGGAAATAACTGAGCCGGCCGGAGGAAGCATCGGGATACGGAATTTTCAGCTTGGCGACCCCTCTCTGGCTGCGGTGGATATCTGGTGCGCCGAGTACCAGGAACGCAGCGCTTTCTTGATTCACGGAGACAGAAGTGATGAATTCAGGGACATCTGCCAGCGGGAAAAGGTCAATTGTGAAGTATTGGGGAAGATCACCGGGGACGGGCAGCTGGTGGTCTATGATGAAAAAGAAAGTTCCAGAGACGATAAAGATAATTCCATATCGGTAAACCTCCCTCTGGATAAAATCCTGGGCGGTATGCCTCAAAAATCATATGAACTGGAGAGGATTCCCCGGAAGCTGGAACCCCTGCGTATACCGGGCAATCTGACCCCCGAGAATGCGTTAAAGCAGGTCTTCCGGTTGCCATCCGTTGGTTCCAAGGGCTACCTGGTGCGCAAGGTTGACCGCGCCGTCACCGGCCTGGTAGCTCAACAGCAATGCTGCGGGCCGCTCCAGCTTCCGGTTGCCGATGTAGCCATAGTAGCCCAGACTCACTTCGGTCTGACCGGCGGGGCTACCGCCATCGGGGAACAGCCGATTAAAATGCTTATCGATGAGAAGGCCGGCGCCCGAATGGCCGTCGGTGAAATGCTGACCAATATGGCTCCGGCCCGAATCAGCGCCCTGGAGCACATCAAGTGCTCGGTCAACTGGATGTGGGCGGCCAAGCTGCCCGGAGAAGGGGCCAGGATTTACGACGCGGCTGTAGCTATGGCCGATTTGATGATTGAACTGAGAATCGCCGTTGACGGCGGAAAAGACAGTATTTCGATGGCCGCCAGAGTAGGCGGTGAGAATGTAAAAGCCCCCGGGGAAGTAGTTATCTCCGGCTACGCTACCATGCCGGACATCTCTAAAAAAGTGACACCGGACATCAAAAGACCGGGAGAAAGTAAATTACTCCTGATTGACCCGGCGGACGGTAAAAACCGGCTGGGCGGTTCAGCCCTGGCCCAGACCTTAGGGCAGATTGGAGACGAGTCACCGGATGTGGACAGCCCCCGTTTGCTCGGCAGCGCCTTTAAGGCGGTTCAGCAGATGATTGGCGACAGCCTGATTCTGGCCTGTCATGACAGGAGCGACGGAGGTTTAATTACCACCCTGGCAGAAATGGCCATGTCCGGCAACTGCGGAATGTCTCTTAACTTGCCTGATGCAACGGATAGCCTGCCTCAATTGTTTTCCGAAGAACTGGGGCTGGTAATTGAATATGCCGCCGACAATGAAAGCGAAATCCTGAGTATTTTGAAGTTCTACGACACTCCGGCCCTGGTATTGGGAAGCACCACAAGAGAAAAACAGGTAATCGTCCGTCACCGCGGCCGGAACGAGATTGATATCAATACTGATACCCTGCTCGCCTGGTGGGAATCGACCAGCGACCGGCTGGAAGAAGAGCAGATGAATATCGCCGCCGCCAGGGAACAGGCCCAATCGCACAGCAATGCCGGCATCAGATATAACCTGACCTTCCGGCCTGACAGGCCCTCCCCGGAGTCTCTCCTCCGAACGGATAAGCCCAAAGCTGCCATCATCCGGGAAGAAGGCAGCAACACAGACAGGGAAATGACCTCCGCTTTCTTCTGGGCCGGGTTTGAACCCTGGGATGTGACAATGACGGATTTGCTCCAGGACAGGGTATCACTGGATGATTTCCGGGGAGTAGTCTTCGCCGGCGGATTTTCCTACGGCGACGTCCTTGGTCCGGCCAAAGGCTGGGCCAGCACTATCAGGTTTAATCCGAGGCTGCGAGAGATGTTCGACCGATTTTTCAACCGGCCTGACACCTTCTCCCTGGGTATTTGCAACGGCTGTCAGCTGATGCCTTTTCTTGGTATCGTCCCCTGGCAGGGAATTGCTGAGGAAAACCAGCCGAGATTCATTCAAAACTCTTCGGAAAGATTCGAATCCCACTGGGGAATGGTGCGGATATCGGAAAGCCCCGCTATTATGCTCAAGGGGATGGAGGGTTCAATACTGGGCGTTTGGTCAACCCACGGCGGGGGTCGGCTCTTTTGTCCTGACCCGGATATCCTCTCCCAGGCCATGCAGCAGAACCTGACACCGGTCGCTTATGTGGATGGTGAATGGAATCCGACAGAAAAATACCGTTATAATCCCAATGGCTCTCCTTTCGGCATCGCCGGCCTTTGCTCTCCGGACGGCCGTCACCTGGCGATGATGCCCCATCCGGAAAAGTCTTTCCTGGCCTGGCATTGGCCTTTTATTCCGGAGAATTTGAATCCGGAGCAGTGGAAGTCCCAGATCGGTGATTACCAGTTCTGGCCATCTCCCTGGATGAAGCTGTTTCAAAACGCCCGGGAATGGTGCGAGCGTTAGACCGCAAAAAACCGGGTTTGGCAAATATCGGCCCGCAGGCTATTATTCTGCCCTTTTAGTGCATCCAACAGACCCGTTTCGGATTGACACGGGTAGTAATAACAAAATACACTTAGTGATAATTTTTATGGCCGAATTATACAGCGG
>JAZFUC010000144.1:0-13338 GCA_036446995.1 Dehalococcoidales bacterium
TGAGGGCGAGGCAGCCCCTGAAGAGAAACCCGAGGAGGCAACTTCCTCCTAGGACTAAAGGAAACGATATAAGTGAACGACAGTTAGAGCCGGCCGCATGCCGGCTTTACTGTTTAGTGATAAACCGCCCCGCGGAGACAGCGGCGGTAGCCCCGTCACCGGCAGCCGTTATTACCTGGCGGGCTAACTTTGAACGAATGTCCCCGGCAGCGAAAACGCCCGGCACTTCCGTCTCCATTTCAGTGTTGGTAGTGATGTGCCCGGTTAAGTCCAGCGGCACTACGCCCTTCAGATAGGCCGTATCCGGCACAAAACCTATAGAGACGAAGACGCCGGCTACTTCAAGAGTGGATTTTTTACCCGTTTTCACATTATTCAGTTGAAGCTTTTGCACGAAAACATCGCCCTCGATGGCATCTACGGTAGTATCCCAGAGGAATTCAATCTTTGGCTCGGCAAAAGCTCTCTCCTGAAGCAAGGCTCCCGCCCTTAACTGGTCCCGGCGGTGAATTACCGTTACCCCGGAAGCGAATTTAGCCAGGTGCAGGGCCTCGGTCAGGGCGGCGTTGCCGCCGCCAGCCACGGCCACAGGCTGGTCGGAAAAGAGGGGAGCGTCACAGGTAGCGCAGACGGATACCCCCCGTCCGGTAAATTCTTCCTCACCCGGCACGCCCAGCTTTATGCGCTTGGCGGCCCCGGCGAAAATCACGGCCGTTGTCTCAACATCACCTTCCGATGTCTTTATCACCCTCCGGCCGCTCTTGTTTATTTCCAGCCCGGTTGCTTCAGCGATGACTATTTCCAGCCCGTACTTCTCCGCCTGCTTCTGCATTAACTGGCTAAGCTCATAGCCATCGATACCATCGGCGAAACCGGGGTAATTCTCTATCTTTTCTACATTAATTATCTGCCCGCCGATTATCTCTCTCTCCAGCAGCAGGGTGTCGTGCCTGGCCCTGGCCGAATAAAGACCGGCAGAGAGTCCGGCCGGACCGCCGCCGATGATAACTACCTCGTAGTTTTTCTTTTTCATCAAAACTATACCCCTAACTCTACCTCGACTTCGATAACATCCAGCAGTTGCCTGATATCAAAATTACCGGCGATCCTCACCTGGTCATTAAGCAGCAGCAGCGGAAAAGAGAGACTCTTTGCTGTCGCCAGGCGGCTCCATTTTTCCAAATCAGGGTTAATCCCGTCTTCAGACAGGTCCGCGAAAGCTATCTGTATTTCTTCGCCAAATTTGTCCCTGACCTGCCCCGCAGCCATTGCCAGCGCCTCCGGGTCTGACCAGTCAATCCCGCATGCGGCCTCGCATCCCTCGATACGGCGGCTGTCATTTAAAACAATAACCTGGACCTGCTCGCTCATAGCGCCTCTTCCAGATTTTGTTTTAGTTCACTTTTCGGCCTGACCCCTACCATATGGGAAACGGGTTCCCCATTCTTGAAAATAAGCAAGGTGGGAATGCTCCTTATGGCATAGCTGGAGGCGGTCTTCATATTATCATCGACATCCAGCTTGACAAAGTCCACCCTGTCACCATATTCCTCGGCCAGCTCATCGATTATCGGGGCTACCATAAGGCAAGGTTTGCACCATGTAGCCCAGAAATCCACCAGTACCGGCTTCGAGGACTGTAATACCATCTTCTCAAAAGTGCTGTCTTCCACTACTACTGGTTTAGCCATAATTTTCCTCCTTGATTTTTTCACAAACGCCTCGTTCAACAGTCTGTTTGGCCAGACCGATGGCGTTCTTGATAGCCTTGGCCCTGCTGCGGCCGTGAGCTATGATAATATTTCCCTCTACACCGAGCAGGCATGAACCGCCGTACTCCCTGTAGTCCAGTCTCTTGGACCAGGAATCAATACCGACATCGCGGTGCAAAGCCTTGGACGGCAGGCTGTAAGCCTTGGAAAAGATCTGTCCGGCCTGCCCCAGTGAATCGAGCCAGTTTGTGCTCATACCCTCAATCGTTTTCAACACCACATTCCCGGTAAAGCCATCGGTCACGATAATGTTGGTTGTTCCCATCGCTATTTCCTGGCCCTCAACATTGCCGATGAAATTAATGTTGGCCTGCTTAAGCGCCTGGTGACTCTCCTGAGTCAGACGGTTGCCCTTTTTCTCTTCTTCACCATTATTCAGCAGGCCCACGCTGGGAGAAGTGACTCCGAAAACCTCCCTGATATAGGTGGTGCCCAGCTGGGCGAACTGGACCAGGTGGTTCGGCCGGCACTCCGCATTGGCCCCGGCATCGATAAGGAGAACCGGGGTATTGGTGTTAATATTAATCAGGCTGCCAATAGCCGGTCTTTCAATTCCCTTAATCTTCCCGAGAATAAAGAGGGCGGAGTACAGCACTGCCCCGGTATTGCCCGCCGAAACGAAAGCGGAGGCCGAACCGTCCTTGACCAGATTAGTGCCAATCACAATTGACGAGTCCGGTTTACCGCGGATGGCTTCAACGGGAGATTCGTGAGGACCGACCACCTGGCCGGCATCGATGATGCTCATACCCAGTTTCCCTAAATGACGGCCGGCCAGCACATACAGTATTTCTTTTCGGCCCACCAGAGCCACTTCCACTTCATACTCCTTGGCCGCTTTTATAGCTCCTTTGACTATCTCGTGGGGGGCGTGCTCGCCCCCGGTGGCGTCAACGGCAATTATCATTTATCCTCCTTAACAGGTACTCTCTCCCAAAGGTCACATCGACCTCCCCAGCGGGCCAGTACATTGCCGTTATTGGAAAGCTGGGCAATCTCGCACAGGTTGGCACAGGACTTACACTCGAAGGAAGAAGTTTTGTATTTTATCTCGCTCACCTCAAAACCGCTAAATTTACTGGTACGGTTTTCTATCATTTCTTCGTGTACCATCAGGGCGGCCCCGATAGCCCCCATCAATTCATGATGAGCAGGGACGATGATTTCAGTTTCAAGAGCCTCTTCAAATGCCTTGCCAATAGCCTGGTTAAAAGCAACCCCGCCTTGAAATATTATCGGCGTTTTTATTTCTTTACCCAGACCGACATTGTTGAGATAGTTGCGCACCAGCGCCTGGCATAAACCGTAAAGAATATCCTCTGTTTTGTAACCTATCTGCTGCTTGTGGACCATATCCGATTCAGCGAAAACGGTGCACCGCCCGGCAATACGCACCGCTAACCGGCTGTCCATCGCCCTCTGGCTGAACTCTTCGATAGTCATATCCAGACGCAGTGCCTGGTGATCAAGGAAACTGCCGGTGCCGGCGGCGCAGACAGTATTCATTCCGAAATCAGTCACGACGGCGTCCCGGACGATAATAATCTTGCTGTCCTGCCCCCCAATTTCAATAATGGTCTGCACCTCCGGGAAATAATGGAGAGCGGCCATAGCATGGGTGGTAATCTCATTCTTAACCAGGTCAGCATTAACAATCACCCCGGCCAGGTAACGGGCGCTGCCGGTAGTGGCCACACCGCAGATTTCCGCGCTGTCAGGTAATTCCCTCCTGATTTCCGCCAGACCCAGCTGCACCATCTCAATGGGCTTACCCTGGGTGGGCAGATAATTATAGGCGACAAGCTCATTATCTTCATCAAGCACAGCCATCTTGGTGGATACCGAACCGACATCAATCCCCAGATATACTTCCATACACACTCCTCAAACGGTTACCACTTTTTGTTTATGATTTCTTATCCTTCGCTTGCGTTCAAGCAGGTCTACAAACGCCTCCAGCCTGGTCAGTATTCCGGTCTTGGTCATCTGTTCATCACAGATAATAGTCAGCACCGGCATCTCTTCCTTGGTGGTAGGCATAATATTCTGGGCTATTATTTCCGGTAAACAGGTAAAAGGGGCCAGGTGAACAAGCCCATCATACTCTTTACTGTGGAGCACCTTTTCCCCGATTGATTCCCAGCCATCGCCGCCGATATCCCTTTTGAGATAAGGCCGGGCCGCCTTATGAATCCTTTCTTTCTCATTTACTCCCAGCGGATTAAGGAACAGAGTAAACTTGGTCCAATCCGAGATATAGGTGGTCCGTCTTACCTCAACTCCCATTTTACCAAGTTCGCTCTCTATATCAAAATTAGAGAAGGGTTCCAGCACCACATAAAACTCCCCGGTGACGCCGACAATCAATGGCCAGGCGTCAGGGTCTCTGACCACTTCGTCAAGTTGTTTGAAATAGTCCGAGCGGACTTTCATAATGGTGCGGTAATCGCCGGCTTTATCGATGTCCTCAACGGCCCGGTAAAATAATTGATTGGCCGTGCCTTTAATCAGTTCAACCGGCCGGACTTTCTGAAGGGCCCGCTCCAGATCATCTATTGCGTTAAGTTTTTTCAACCCGAAGCGGAAAGCGGAAATAATCTTCAGCCAGGGAGCGTTATTGGCCAACCTTTTAACTATTTTAATCAGGCCGATAAACTTCTGCTCGGATACTCCCAGCTGAATCATCTCGATATCATACCCCAGTTCACGCAGGATTTTATCCTGGGTTCTGGCGTAGTAACCAAGACGGCAGGTGCCGTATCCGGCCGGTACAATCACCGTATCAGCCCCCATTTCAGCCACCTCCAGCAGATTGCCCAGAGTCAGCTTAAAAGGGATGCAGAGTCCTTCAGGAGAGTGCTTAACCCCCAGGGACAGGGTGTGCTGGTTGGTGAGGGGCGGGGTGACGAATTCAACATCGAGCCTTTCGAACATCGCTCTCACGGGTATGTACAAATTCCCCATATGGGGCATACCTACACGCATGCTTTCACCTTTTTGCGGTTCTTCCTGCTTATCATATCCGTAAAGGCCTCCAGACGGGTAATCACTCCGGCTTCAGCGGTATGCTCTTCAATCGTAAGGCACATAAAGGGAGTAGCCCCCGGTCTGACCGCCTCCCGGCGCACCATATCCATCATCAGCGAGTCCGGTCCGCAGCCAAAAGCCATGATACCGATAATGCCGTCAGCTTCATTCTCCAGGTAATATCCACCGGCGCCGACGACCTCCTCTTCGTATGTCCAGTAAGAACCGCCTGTGATTCTGTTTATGGCTGCCTTCAGTTCTTCAGTTTTTACCATTTCCGGAGTCAATACTTTGTGGCCGGCTTGCTCCAGCCGATAGATAAGGCGGTGGTTAATAAACTCATCATATATCAGATATGAATGTCCGATAACGGCAATTGTGGCCCGCGTCCCGGTAGCCGGGCCGGGAGAAACACCGGTTTCTCCCGGAGAGCCGTTCCCTGTTCTGTCCAGGAGGTCAGGTAAGGCCAATTTTTCTTCGGACATCATTTTACGAAAGTCCAGGTGTGACTGCCAGGCCGCCGAGGCGGCCCGTCTTATCTTGAACGGGTCCAGGCTGAAATGCCGCCCCAGTTTGTAGATCTGGCGGTAGAGTTCACCCTTGCCCCTGTTTATGTCAATATCAATATCCAGAATGGGAGGCGATTCCGGGATAACCGCGATCGTCATATCAGGCAGACCGAGAAACTTGGAGCAATTGTAAACTTTTTCCTCCACGCTGCGAACGGCCGGAATGAAAATCCGGTCGCACTGGTCCACCAGGGAAAGGACATGGCCCAGGTACACCTTTACCGGCAGGCAGGTATCGGCAATCACCCGGCCGGAACCGGCGGTCAACATAGCCTGGGTGGTTGGCGGAGACACCACTACCTCAGCGCCCATTTCTTCAAAGAAGGTTTTCCACATGGGGAAATACTGATAGTAAAGCAGCCCCCGGGGAATACCTACTCTAATCATTCCTGCGCTCAATTGTTAGACTTGTGCTCATTTTTTAGACCTGTGCTCAAATTCCTCTTTAGCCTCAGCCAGCTTTTCAGGTCCGGCCAGCAAATCAACTACCGTCATTGCCATGGCGCCGGCGGCATCCATCATCCCTTTAGCGCCCTCGTCCGAGGCGGCGGCAAGGGCAAATTCCGCCGAGTGCAGGAGTATTTCCGGCCCGGCTATGGCGACAAACGGGTGGATTCCGGGTACTATCTGGCTGACATTACCCATATCCGTGCTGCCGAAAAAAGCGCCCGGGTCAGAAAGGGTAATATCCCGCCCCAGAGTCGTCATATTATCGACGAACAAGTGGGCGAGGGTGAGATTATTAAGCAATGGGGCGTACCGTTCGCCCCATTTGTACTCCAGACGAGCGCCGGTGGCTGTGGCCGCCCCTATAAAACAGTTCAGAATTTTCTCCTTTAATTCATCCAGGTAATCATCCTCCACGGCCCGCACTATAAAATTAGCGACGCTGTAAGCCGGGACCACGTTGGCCGCGTCCCCGCCGTTGGTAATGATACCGTGCACTCGTGCCGTGCTTTTTATGTGCTGTCGCAGGGCATTTATGGCATTATATGACTGAAGCATAGCGTCAAGGGCATTGATGCCCTGCTCGGGAGCGGCGGCAGCGTGAGCCGTCCTGCCAAAAAACTCTATATCCAGCGTCTGGCAAGCCAGGGCCTGGATGGTGGCTGTATCAGTCGTCCCCGGATGCACCATCATGGCCGCGTCCAGTTCTTTGAAAGCTCCTTTCTCAGCCATTATGGCCTTGCCACCAAACATTTCTTCCGCCGGAGTGCCGATAACAAAAATACTCCCCCCCAAACGGTCAACGGCCGTCCGGGCAGCCATCCCGGCACCGGCGGCGCTGGCGGAGATTATGTTATGCCCGCAACCGTGCCCCAGGCCGGGGAGGGCATCATATTCTGCCAGGAGGCCGATGAAGGGTCTCGCGGTCCCGTACCTTGCCTTGAAAGCCGTCGGGAGTCCGCAGATGCCCCGCTCTACGGAAAAACCGTTTTCACCCAGAAAGTCAGTCAACTGGTCGGCAGCCCTGTCTTCGTGGAAACCCAACTCAGGATTGGAGTGGATTTGCGTTGAGAGCTCGCCGAGCCTCCGACGGCCCGTCTCTAACTCACTTATGACCAGATTTTTCAGTTGCTTCGTGTCCATGCTCATTCGCAAGCCAAAAACAGAGTAATTTCTATTATAGACCAATAGCTGTGTTAATTCTAGACAGTTACCGCTGTTTTTATATTCTCCCTGTCTTGCATTTTTTACTAAATCATGCTAAGCTGATAACGGTAGAGTAGAAGAATGGAGTTTTTGAGTGGGGTTGTACCCACTTTTTTACATTATACTTAAAATACTAAATAAATAGGAGGTTTTAATCCGAGATGAAGAGCGATTTTTTACTGGCAATTACACAAATCTCGGCCGAGAAGAACCTGCCTAGTGAAGTGGTCCTTTCAGCTGTGGAGGCTGCCCTTGCGTCAGCCTACCGAAAGGATAATTTCAACTCGAACCAGAATATTTCAGTGAAGATTAATCCTACCACTGGCGGTGTGCAGGTCTGGGCGGAAAAAGTCGTAGTAAAACGGCCTTCAGACATCATCAGCGAAATATCGCTGGAGGATGCCCGGGTTACCAATCCTGACGCTCAGATGGATGACACCGTAATGGTGGAGTCAACTCCGGCCAATGCCGGGCGGATTGCCGCTCAAACGGCCAAACAGGTTATTCTACAGCGGCTCCATGAAGCGGAACACAGCGCCATATTCGAGGAATATGCAGACAGAGAAGGTGATATCGTTACCGGGATGGTGCAGCGCATCGAGCAGCGGCAAATATTTGTGGATTTAGGAAGGACCGAGGCAATATTACCCGGATCAGAGCAGGTACCGGGAGAAAGGTACCGTATCGGCCAGAGGCTGAAGGTCAGCATTCTGGAAGTAGTGCGTACAAATAAAGGTCCCCGGGTGATAGTAACTCGTTCCCATCCGGATTTACTGCGCCGTCTTTTTGAAATGGAGATTCCTGAAATACTAAACGGGACGGTGGAACTGAAATCAGTGGCCCGGGAAGCCGGTTACCGCAGCAAGGTGGCCGTAACCGCCAGCCAGGAAGGCATTGACCCGGTCGGCTGCTGTGTCGGGCTGCGCGGTATCAGGATACAGAACATAGTCACCGAGCTGAACGGGGAAAAGATAGATGTGGTTACGTGGAGTCCTGACGCCGCAACATTCATCGCCAACGCGCTGAGCCCGGCCCAGATTGTAAGTGTGAGCCTGAATGCAGATGAAAGCGCCGCTACGGTGGTAGTGCCGGACAGGCAGTTATCACTGGCTATCGGCAGGGAAGGGCAGAATGTCAGGCTGGCGGCCAAACTGGCCGGTTGGAGAATCGATATCAAGAGTGTCTCGGCGGCCGAAGCTGAAGCCGAGGAAGCAAAGGCCCTGGCTGAACCCGAACCCGAGGCCGAAGAAGAAGCTGTCGGGGAGGCCGTGGCTGAGGAAATTACCGAGGAAATCCCGGCTGAGGTCTCCGAGATTGGGGAACCGGCTGTGGCTACCGTGGAAACTGCTGAGGCTCTGCCCGTACTTAAACCCGAACCGGTGCCTAAACCGGTAGCACCTGCGCCGGTAAAACCGCGCCTCCGGTTCGCCGAGGACATACTGGTGGCGGCGCCGATCAAGCCGCAGACACCGACCAAGAAAACGAAGAAGAAGAAAAAAAGCGTCCAGGAAAGAGAAACCGAGGAGAGGAAAGTCAGCGGCAGAAAAGGGCGCCGGGACCTTGAAATTACCCTGGATGAAGACTCTTTGGATGATGAACCTCTGGAAGACACGCTTCCGGATGATATCCCTGTGGATGATATCCCTGCGGGCATTAAGGAGGAAGAGGATTAGTCCTCAAACCACTAAGCATATTCCGCAGCGGACCTGTGTGGCCTGTCGTGAGGTAAAAGCCAAAGAGGAGCTCATCAGGCTGGTGCGTAACGCTGATAAGGCCGTGGAGGTGGATATTGACGGCAGGAAAACAGGACGGGGAGCTTATCTCTGCCGGGAACAGGCGTGCTGGGAGTCAGGATTTAACGGAGGCCGGTTGGAATACACCCTGCGTACGTCTCTTACCGAGGCAAACCGGCAGGAGTTAATAAATTTCAGTAAAGGCCTTTTCAGAGTTGACCCAAAGGAGTAAACTGGTACGGTGCGGGATTAAAACAGGGTTAAAGAGAAACTTTATCGGGGAGTAATTGGTTGGCAACAAAAAGCAAAAAGAAGGTGGTAGTGGATACCGCGGCCGCCAAGGCCAAGGGGAGTTCTCCGGCAACTGAGGACGCCCCAGCGGTTGAGAACTCTTCGGCGGTTGAGAACTCTTCGGCGGTTGAGAACTCTTCGGCGGTTGAGAACTCTGCGGCAACTGAGGATTCTCCGGCAACTGAGGATTCCGCAGCGGTCGAGAACTCTTCAGCGGCTAAGGATTCTTCAGCAACTGGGGACGCTCCAGCGACTGAGAGCGACGCTATCGAGATTCCAAACCACCTGAGTGTTAAGCAACTATCTGAAATTTTAAAGGTCAGCGCCATTGATGTTATCAAGCAATTGATGAGAAACAGCATCATGGCCAATATCAACCAGGTTATTGATTATGAAGCCGCTTCCGCAGTAGCCGAAGGACTCGGTTTTGAAACAAAACCGCTGGTGCAGACAGGACACCGGACGACCAGCCTCATCAAGGATATTAAAAACAGGCAGCTGGAACAGGGAAGGGAAGCGCAAAACCTTAAGACCAGACCTCCGATAGTGACCGTGATGGGCCATGTCAATCACGGCAAGACCAGACTGCTGGACACTATCCGCAAAACCAATGTAATGGAACAAGAGGCCGGCAGCATAACCCAGCATATCGGCGCTTACCAGGTTGACATTGACGGTAAAAAGATTACTTTCCTGGATACTCCCGGCCACGAGGCCTTCACGGCCATGCGGGCCCGGGGCGCCCAGGTAACAGATATTACCATTCTGATAGTGGCCGCTGATGACGGAGTAATGCCTCAGACGAGGGAGGCTATCGACCACGCCCAGGCTGCCGGGGTACCGATAGTGGTGGCTATTAACAAGATAGACAAGCCTGAGGCAAACCCGGAACTGGTCAAGCAGCAGCTGGCGGATGCCGGTCTGCTTATCGAAGAGTGGGGCGGTGACACGATTTGCCTGCTTATCTCGGCCAGGGAAAATCAGGGTATTCCCGAATTACTGGAGAACATACTGCTCCTGGCTGATATGGAGGAACTCAAAGCGGACCCGTTAAAGCCAGCGGAGGGCATTGTCATCGAGGCGGAGATGGATAAGACCAGGGGGGCTCTGACCACGGTCCTGGTCCACAACGGAACCCTGAGAGTGGGCGATACCATAGTGGTCGGCGATAATTGGGGTCGGATAAAAGCCATGTTTAATGACCTCGGTAAGCAGGTCAGAAGAGCCGGCCCGGCCGCGCCTGTTAAGGTTTTGGGGCTGAGTAGTGTTCCTCTGGCAGGAGATACGGTTAACGCGGTATCCGGGGAGCGGCAGGCCAAGGAAATGATAGAGAAGCACCAGCCATCCGGGCGGCAAGTGTCCTCGACAGGGTCAAAAGCCGTAAACCTGAGCAACCTTCTTGACCGGGTAAGCACCGGTGAAGTAAAAGAACTGAGTGTCATTCTCAAAACTGATGTCCAGGGTAGTATCGAACCGATAAGGTCTTCCCTGGAACCGCTGTCCACGGAAGAGGTTAAGGTCAACGTCATTCACAGCGGCAGCGGCAATATCACCGAGAGTGATATTATGCTGGCTGTCGCCTCCAAAGGGATAATTATCGGCTTCAACACGACCGCCGAACCGGGAGCCCAACTGATGGCCGAGAAGGAAGGAATCAGTATCCGTTATTATGATGTCATCTACAATCTGGTGGATGATGTATCCAAAGCTCTGAAGGGGATGCTGGAGCCCACAAAGGTCGAGGTCATCGATGGCCGGGCCGAGGTACGCCAGGTCTTTTCCCACGGGAAGAAAATCAAGATTGCCGGTTCATGGGTTACAGAGGGGAAAGTGACCCGGGGTGTTTCGGTCAGGGTGCTGCGGGAAGGAAAGGTTGTTGCCGATTCAATCGTCAGCAGTCTGCGCCGTTTTAAGGACGATGTCAGGGAAGTGGCCACCGGTTATGAATGCGGGATTACCCTCAGAGATTTCAATGATCTGGAGGAAGGGGATATCCTGGAGTTCTACAGGATGGAGGAATCGTTCTAGAGGGGAAATTGTGGCACATCGCATCGAACGAATGAATAGCCTCATTCGTCAGGAAATAAGTGAATTATTACAGAGCCAAGTCAAAGACCCGCGGCTTGGCAATTTTATCGCCGTTACCGATGTTTTAACTTCGGCCGATTTCAAGCATGCCAGGGTATTTGTCAGCCAGATTGGCGGCGAGAAAGATAAGCGGAAGGTGCTCAAGGGACTGGCCTCCGCCTCCGGTTTTTTCCGCGGAGAACTGTCCCGGCGGTTGAGACTGAGACATACCCCGGAACTGCACTTCCAATGGGACGACTCAATCCAGCAGGGAGACCGTATCCTGCAGTTGATTGACGAGGTAAATACAGAAGAGTAAGGGCTCCGGCTGATACTGTCCCTTTACCCATCCCCAGCCAAAATCACCTTGAAGTGATAGAATAGATATTAAACCACGTGCGCCCTGCAAATTTTCTTTATGAGGACAGTCAAATGAATTATTCCAACTTGCTTGACCAGATTCCGGACTACCCCTTCAGGAAAGTGGGCCGGATATCCAAAGAAGTGGAAGAGAGAGACGGTGTCCCGGTAATAAACGCCAGGATCGGCATTCCCGACATGGAGGCGCCCAAGGCTGTCAAAGAGGCAATGGCCAGGTATGTTACCGAAGACGGGTCAACCTTCGGTTATCCTGTCGACGTCCACCCGGAACGGGGAATCCCTGAACTGATTGAGGCTATAATCGGCTACTACCATGAAAAACAGTCGGTAGAATTGAAGCCGGAAAATATAGTGGTCACCGGCTGGACCAAGGAGGTCCTGCATAACATGGCCAGGCTGTTCGGCCCGGGAAAGATACAGATTCCTGACCCGGTTTATCCGGCCTACGAGGCAGCCACCATTCTTTCCCACCACACCATAGAAAGAGTCAAATCATCAAAAGAAACGGGCTGGCTGCCGGAATTCAGGTTTAAAGCGGACTCCGGCGGGGATGGGCAGAGTCCGGTGGCCTTTTATTTCTGCGACCCCAATAACCCGACCGGCAGCGTGGCCGATGAAGGCTACTACCTGTCACTGGTCAAGGAGATGAAAAGTGAAGGAGTAACCGGCGTTTTTGACAAGGCCTACATGGAGTATACCTTTGACGCCGAGACAAAACCTGTCTCCATCACCCGGATACCCGGACTGATGGATTGCGGTTTTGAAGTAGTTTCCTTTTCAAAGCATAATAATTTTGTGGGTATCGGCCTCGGCTGGCTGGTGAGCAGCGAGGAAAACATAAACCGGTGGCTGAAACTTTCCAGCCAGTACGGCCAGGGTGTGGAGTGGTACAAGCAGAAAACCGGTGTTGAAGCGCTGACCAATCCGGCCGTGAAAGAGGAAATGGAACGGTACTGGGCGGAACTGAAGGATAGAAGAAACATCTTCGCCGCAGGCCTGAACGAACTGGGGCTGAAGGTGGAAATACCCAAAGCCACTCCCTATCTCTGGGCGAGCGTACCCGAGGGATATGACGATGAAGACTTTGTGCTGGACAAACTGTTAAACCAGGCCCATGTTGCCTTTATGCCCGGCTCCTACTTCGGGGTCAACGGGAAGGGCTACCTCAGGGCTACCATATTCCTGGCTAAAAACCAGATAGAAGAAGCCCTGGACAGGATACAAAAAGTAAAATCCTGGTAATATATAAAGCGCCAGAGATGGACCGAAAGGTAAATCCTGAATTTTTAAGAAGTACAAGGGATGTACAGACAGGTTTAAACGGAACTGGGCATGGACGGCATACTAAATATCAACAAACCGGCAGGGCCTACCTCCTTTGACATCATATCCCTGGTCAGGCGTCTGAGCGGAGAGAGGAAAGTCGGCCACGCCGGCACCCTTGACCCGCTGGCTACAGGTGTTCTGCCCGTTTGTCTCGGCAAAGGGACACGCATTATTGAATTCCTGGTAGACACCACCAAGACCTACCGGGCCGAGATTGAATTGGGCGTCTCCACGGACACCTATGACGCCGAGGGCCGGGTTACCGGGACCGGCGACCCGGCCGGGATAAGCCGGGAACAGGTGGAGGCGGCGCTTTTTTCACTTGGCGGACAAACGGAGCAGGTGCCGCCGATTTACAGCGCCCTTAAATACAAGGGGAAACCTCTCTATAAATGGGCGCGGGACGGCGTCATAATCAAACCTGAAAGCCGGCCGGTGCATATCCACCAAATACAACTCATAGAATGGAAGATGCCGGTGGTAACCGCTGAGATAGTCTGCGGTAAAGGCACCTATATC
>JAZFUC010000145.1:0-6897 GCA_036446995.1 Dehalococcoidales bacterium
AGCCGTCACAAGGACTAATATTCATCTGTTGGAGACAGTAGTCTTCAACTTCACCCTCCATACTTCTCACACCATCCGCAACTCGCTCGGTTAAAATTGCACAATTCCCGTTTTTTCTGGGGCTTCCCAGTATTGTGATGACCCTTGTTGCACTCAAAATGTTCCTCTTGTTTTAACGTTTCAGTTGTGTCCTAGCCTGTAGTGGAGCTTAAATCATTAGATTCAAATCAGACTTAAACCCGCACATGGCAGAGTACGAACCGGATTACGCCCAGCTGGTGCCGGATGTTACAAGCCGGAAAAGGGAGGCTGGAAGAATCTAGTCGTAATTAACCTCTTCATCCGGTACGCCGCAGGAACCGTCCTCACAATCATCATCGGAGGCATTCGGCCGCCACTTATCGATAGATTCGCTGGCTGAGTGCCGGAAATCGGTGGCTTTCCACAGGGGACTCGTCTCTCCGCCGACGATAATGAGGTTAATATTGTCCGGGTTATGATACGGGGCAATCAATTCGTCACCCGGTAGTTTGCTCCAGGATGCATAAGGCTCCACTCCTTTGCCTGCTTCCGTGACCACCAGCATATCTATATAATCCGTTTGCCAGTAGCGCTCCGCCGTCATTTTGATATTCTCGGACATCCAGCGGGCATAGTCCTGCTTGGTGGTAAAGCCTTCGTTGTTCTTCAGGTCGTAGGCCACCAGCGGGTCCATCACGATAGTGGCCGCCGAGTTAAGCGGCGGAATCAGGGCCAGTTCCAGGTTCAGCTCTTCGCCAAGCGTTCGGTTGGAGGCGGCTCCACTGCTGTTGATTACCGACCAGCCTCTGAAAATGCTGACGACGCTCTCTTCAGCCTTGAAACCTCTATCAACATGGAAAGGCGTCCAGACGCTCCGCTCCTCATTCTCAGCCACACACATATTGTTGTAAACAGCGTTGCTGCCCTGAGAGCTCCACAGCGTCTTCATTGGTTTTGCGTAGCCCCAGCAGATGCTCATCAGCGTCCAGGCCCGGCCGATTACCGAATTAGCCTGATTTACCGGGCTGAAAGCGCCGATGCCGGAATTCATACCGATTTCATTACGAATCGGCCCGTTTACCAGCAACATAGCTGAAAAGGCGGTTGTTGAAGGCATCAGTGCCGATTGTTTGGAGGCGGCGATTGCCAGAATTACCGGGAAATACTCCGGTCTGGCCCCGGCCATAACCGCCACAACAGCAATATTGGAAACCGTGTACTGAACCAGCTTTCCGGTATCCATCTGGAAGGTTTCGCCAACTACCTCATCCGGGGAGTGGCTGGTGCCCTTGAGCATATTTTCAACCCGTTCCTCGGTGGGGAGTATCACCGGCAGACCGTCCGTCCAGCCGCTTTCATAGAAAAGCCGCTGTAAATTATCTTCCGTATCAGGCTCTATCATCACCTGACGGGGGCCGGAATCCGTAACAGTTTTGGTCGGTACCTTTAAATCCCCTACCGGCTTGGTCAGGGCGTCAATTATTTCATCAATAACGGGTATGTTGGTATCCGGGTCATTGCCTACCACATACTCATAAAGTGTTTCCGGGGACACACCCACCACCGGATGGGGCGTGTAAATGAAGGGTAGGGGCACTCCCTGGGTCATTCGTTCGTCTCTGGTCAGGTCTTCAAAGACATATGTTGCCACAGGGGCAACCGGGATATTAAATTTCGTTTCCAGATTTCTTCCGCCGGCAGCGACCGCTGCAACACAGCCCGGTCAGCCGGCCACCCCGAGGACAACGGCGTCACCCTTTTCCTTTATCTCATCCCAGAGGTCGGTTGTGTCATCCATAAAGACATGCCCGGTTTTCCGTTTACGGATAGTGGTGACGGAGGGAATGTTTTCGGCAAACCAGTTCTGCACCTGCTGCATAAATTTCCAGCTTCCCCCGTAACCGGTGTCTATCAGGTAAACCGTTTTATTTTCCAGCGTATCCAACCGCTTGGCCAGAGAGGCTGAAACGGGGGCCGTCTCTTCTGTCTTCAGCGTTGTGGTTTCAGGTTCAGGGCTCATTACCGGATATCGTACTTCAATTGCCATTTTCATCCTCCGTTCAGTCTGCGAGGTTTTGCTTATATTCTACTCAGAATTCAAGACATAAACAACCATCAGGCACAAATTCGTGGTTTATCAGTTAAGAATACCTGGTATCCTTTATCCAGGGAATATCCGGTTTGGCTGTAGCCCAGCCAGCCTCGGCCGCTCCCGTCATCGGGCCGATTTCTCCGCTGGAAACTTCTTTTCTTCTGTCTTCTCGCTGCTTTTTGTTCAGTTCATCCTGTCTTTTCGTGCCCTCAGGAGTGGCGTAATTGGCGATACGCTCAAAATTGGCCCTCAATTCCTTCTCCGGGTCATCCCACGGAACAATGAAAAGCTGCTCAGCTTCAATTCCTTTCTTGAGAATCCGGGCCAGTTCAACAGGGTCAATGCCAAAGGAATAATGATGACGCATAAACTCTATCGTCTCGTCAGTAGTGTTATAGCCGGTATCTTCCAGATGCTGCGGCCGGGTATATGATGCCTCGCCGATATTTGAATCAATACCCACCGGGCACTGGCAGGTCACGCCGATATCATAGGCTTTCAGAACCTGGTAATAACTTTCCATCAGATTAATAACCGCCGCCTTGGCGGCTGAGTAAGGAGCGCAGGCGGATGCGGCAATAAAACCACCCCAGGAAGCGACCGTGGCGATGTGACCGGGCTTGCCGGACTGTATCATACGGGGCACGAATGTCACCATGCCGTTAATAACCCCGCCCAGACAGACACCCATAACCCAGTCATAGTCTCCATAAGTGGAGGCCTCAGCCGGGCCGAAGGCATTAACCCCGGCCGTGTTGAACAGTATCTGAGGGGGGCCGCCGTACATCTTCTCTACCTCGTCCGCCGCCGCCGCATAGGCCTCACGGTCGGTAATGTCCAGTTTTATAGTGTGGATTTCAACCTTCTTGTCCCTGAAATAAGCCATTGCCTCGTCCAGATGGTCCTGACGAATATCCGCAATGACAATTTTGCAGCCTGCTTCTGAGAACACCTTTGCCTGACCGAATCCGGCGCCGGAGGCTCCCCCGGTGATAAATGCAACTTTCCCCGCAAAATCCTTCATTATTTAATTCTCCTTTTTTAGCTGCCTGGACTTTCGCAACTCATAGCCTTGATATTCATCGTTCTTCTATTATTATCCGCAAGACGGTGTCTCCATTCTCAAGTGCCTCAAGAACAGCCATTCCGTCAGTTAATTGGCCGAATACTGAATGATGGTTATCCAGGTGGTGTTGCGGAGCATAAGTAATGAAAAACTGGGAGCCGTTCGTGTCAGGGCCTGCATTAGCCATTGATAAAGCCCCGGTGACGTGGGTGTGGCTGGTAAATTCATCAGCAAATGAATAGCCGGGGCCACCCATACCTGTCCCGGTAGGGTCTCCTCCCTGGGCCATGAAGCCGGCGATAATACGGTGAAATGTCGTGCCGTCATAAAAACCTTCCCGGGCAAGAAACACAAAGTTATTCACTGTTATCGGGACATCCCCGGCAAATAGTTCCAGCACGATATTGCCTTTCTCTGTTTCAATCGTAGCAGTGAATTGCTTGTCAGTATCAATTACCATCAGCGGCGGTTCTGAGTAGCTGGCAGGATTTTTCAGCGGCGCAGGCTCTGGTTCCGTACCCAGACGAGCGTTGTCATTGCCGGCACTGCCATTGCAACTATTCAGCAGTAAAATAAAAGCGAGGGAAACCAGGATAAAAAGACCGTGTTTTTGTATAGGGATTGATGGGACCAGTTTGTTATTCAATTGAGTATTTACCCCCTGACTTATGACGTATATTATTACACATCTTATAGACCGTAAGGAATTTAGTGTATAATTTATTATTCAAAAAAGAAAGCATTTAATTAAGCAGTTTAGTTTTAAAAATTGAAAAAAAGAAAAAACGGATAAAGACACCCAGGAAATTTCCTGACTTTAGCCTGGAAGATATACTAAATGCGCCGATACCTGAAGTAACCGGCAAGCGCACTGATGGTCTGGGTTGTAACAGTTGCGGCAGTCTGAAATTCATATCCAAGGGTGAAGTAAAAGTATTTCGCGGTCAAAGAATGAAGGTATTCCATTGCCACGGTTGCGGGCAAGATTTCTATAAAGCCGAATAATACTTTCTGCTTTATCTCATTTAAGGATCAATTCTGGCGGGTTTACTTGATAACCGCTGTTAAGCCTGAAAAAAAGTGCCATCCGGTGTGAATGATGTTGACATAAACGTTCTTTTTATTATAAAATCCCGTTACTTGCTCTCTCCAATAATAGACGTGCGAAAGGATAATACAGTGCCTAACTGGTCGTCGTTTAAACGCTTTTTCGGAATTATTATGACTATTAAGAGCCGAAAGGGTTTGGTGTTTTCCAGTCGGAAGTAAAAATCAAGAGATAACTCTGGCGACCAGCAAGAAAACCAAACCCAAGAGATAAAAATCTTGGGTTTTTTATTGAGGTGAACGATGTCGTGGGCTGACCCTATAAATCGTGGTCTGAGCGGTTTGCTCGGAAACCGCCGGGAGTTCGTTGTTGGCAATTTTTATGCCCTCATAGGCGCTTTCCTGCAAACCTGGCGGAATGTCCGGCGGACCGCCAGCTTTGCCAATTTCGTTATTGCCGGAATACCAAACGTGATTATTCTGGCCTGGATAGCCAATAAAAGCGATAATCCGCTCGCCATCACATACATTGCTTTGGGTTCAAGTCTGATGCTGGTATGGACGAATGCCGTTTTTCGTATGGGCTGGGCCCTCAGCGACGAACGCTGGGGTGGACTTCTGGATGCGAGTTTGGTCTCGCGAACTCCCATTATCGTTACAATGCTCGGTAAATCCTTGGCCCTCTGTTTTTTCAGCCTGTTGACGGGGGCAGGAGCATTCGCGGTGATACTTATTGCCTCGCAACATGCGATTTCCATTGCAAACCTACCGTTAGCCATCGTCTCGCTGGCAATCACGTTGTTTGTCATGATTTGCGCCGGATTTATTTTTAGCCCCATTACTGTCCTGGTGGGGGAGCCATCAGGACTTTATGCCACGGTTATGCCCTTCGGTGTGGTATGCAGCGGATTTCTATACCCGATTCATGTCCTACCGGAAGCTCTTCAGTTCATTGCCAGAGGGCTGCCGACATCCTGGGCGATGGAAGGTGTAATCATGGCAGCCACGGGGAGTGGGTCTACCGGCGATATAGTTGGTAAGTGGGCAATTGCTCTGGGACTGGCCGTAGTCTTTCTATTTATAACCCAGGTGTTATTCCGTTTGGTCGAGCAGCGTATTAGAGTTACTGCTGCGCTGACGACTTTTTAAGGGCTGAAATGCGTAATTTTGTGAGACAAGCATACTACAATTATCGGGGCCTGTTTACATGGCTGGACTGGCCTTCCTACATCACGACCGTGGTGTTCGGCCCCGTATTATCGATAATCATGTTCACCCTGGTGGGAAGGTTTGCCCTCGGCCCAGCCGTGGTCCGGCCGTACGTAATTGGGCTGGTGGCACAATATATCCCCTTCATCATCTCGGCAAGTATCTTGCAGGTCTTTGTCCACGAAAAGCAAAACGCTACCCTATCCATTGTCTATTCTTCGCGAGGAAGCCGGGCGGTAATATTCTTTAGCCGGCAGCTTTTTCATTTACCGAACGGGTTCGTAATAGTTTCGGCAGGTCTGTTCTTTAGCTGGCTCCTTCTCGGCCTGGATTTCGCCCAGGTTAATTGGCTGATACTTATTCTGGCAGTGCTGACTATCACTCTTTCCTCTTCCGCCTGCGCAGCGTTTTTAGGTAATTTTTCCATCGTGTATACCGACTGGATTTTGCTGTACCGAACCTTCGCGGGAGTTATATTGGTCCTGACGGGTGTTATCATACCCATATCCAGTCTTCCCCCGCCTCTGGCGGCGCTCAGCCAGATCCTACCGCTTACCCATGGATTAGTGGCATTCCGGGCTGCTTTTGACGGCGCTGCAGTGCAGGCTGTCTGGCCGTCGCTTTTAGGGGAACTCACCGTCGGGTTGGGCTACGCCGTCCTGGGCGTTATTGGCTTTCAGGTTGCCGAGATATATGCCAAGAAAAAGGGACTGGTGGAGACTATGGCATGAGAAAACCGGGGATGATATGTTATGAATAATTCTCAAGAATGGGCCGTACAGTGTGAAAATCTGGGGAGGGTTTACACGTCACGAAACGCGTTAGGGAAGAAGCAGGAGACGGTAGCCCTGGATGGGCTAAATCTCAACATCCCGAAAGGTGTTGTCTTTGGAGTCATCGGTCCCAATGGCGCCGGCAAGACCACGCTTGTGCGTATATTGTCGACGCTGCTGATGCCTACCAACGGCTCTGCTAAAGTCGCCGGGTTCGACGTAGTCAGTCAAGCCAAAGAAGTACGCAGAAATATTGGCCAGGTCCTCGGTGGAGACCGGGGTTACTATGGACGTTTATCGGGGAGAGAAAACCTGCTCTACTTTGCCGCCTTGAATCATCTCAGTCCCGGTCAGGCTGGACGCCGCGTAGATGAGATGCTGGAAAAGGTCGGTCTGATCGACAGCAAGGATATTCTGATGGAGCGGTATTCCCGGGGCATGAAGCAGAGAGTACACATCGCCCGCGGTCTCTTGATGGACCCGGATATTCTTTTCCTGGATGAGCCGACTATCGGCCTCGACCCCTTTGGAGCCCAGGAGTTGCGTCAGCTTATTCCGGAACTGGCGAGCCAGGGGAAGACCGTTCTGCTGACTACCCATTACATGTTGGAGGCGGATACACTATGCCAAACTGTGGCAATGATCAACAAAGGTAAGCTGGTAGCGCTGGGCAGTCCGGCAGAAATAAA
>JAZFUC010000146.1:0-9512 GCA_036446995.1 Dehalococcoidales bacterium
ACCGGCAGCCGATCGCGTGCAGTTAAAAGTGCCGTAGAGATGCACCTTGATGACGTCATCCCATTCTTCCGGACTCATGTTGAAAACCATCCGGTCTCTCAGAATACCGGCATTGTTTACCAGGATATCTACTTTATCGAAACTCTCCAGACAAGCCTGAATAATATTTTCCCCGCCCTCGGTGGTGGTTACGGTATCATAGTTGGCAACGGCTTCACCGCCAGCCTTTATAATCTCTGACACTACGTCATCAGCCGGACTCCGGGCGGCCCCGGCTCCATCGAGTTCGGTTCCCAGGTCATTTACTAGTACTCTGGCCCCTTCCCCGGCCAGCGCCATGGCAAAGCTCCGGCCCAGGCCCCGCCCGGCCCCGGTGACCACGGCTGCTTTACCCCTCAACCTGTTTCCCATAAAACACCTTCTTTTCTGCTGCGTTAATCGAATAATAAGAATCGGATATGGAGTGACTTTCAGGGGTTTACCATTGTCATTTGCCGGGATAAAATTGACATGCTGACGGCTAGAATTTTATGACTTTGCCTGCTTCCTGTCAAGCAGTTGGGAGGTAGTGAAAGCCCAATATGAAGACGATAAAAAGATTGACTTTGACCTGGCTGAAGGTTAAAATTCGGCAATAAAGATACTGGAAAATAATCAGCAACGGAAGTTTGAAATTATGCCAATCGAATACGAAAAAGAGGGCCACATCGCTACATTCACCATCAACCGGCCTGAGGTAATGAATGCTTTAAGCCCTGAGTCGCTGGCGGACTGGACAGCCGTTCTTGAGGATTTCCGGGATGATAAAAACCTCTGGGTAGGTATAATTACCGGAGCCGGGGAAAAAGCTTTCTGCACCGGGCTGGACTTAAAAGGCTCGCCGCCGCCGGGCAGCAGCGGTCAGGGAGAACGGCCCCGCATGCCTCAGGAGACATTGGTACGTGGCCTTGAACTGTGGAAACCGCTTATTGCGGCCATTAACGGGTATGCTCTGGGAGGAGGGCTTGAGATAGCCCTGGCCTGTGACATACGGGTAGCGTCCGATACGGCCCGGATGGGTCTTCCCGAAGTAACCCTGGGATTAATGCCGGGTTGGGGAGGCACCCAACGCTTGACCCGCTTGATCCCCTTCAGCATCGCCGCTGAAATGACCCTTATGGGCCGGAGAATAACCGCTCAGGAGGCCCTGGACATTGGGCTGGTACATCAGGTGGTACCCCAGGCAGAGCTAATGGCTGCGGCAAAAGAGCGGGCCGAGAAGATATGTGAATCAGCCCCTCTGGCGGTGCAGGGGGTAAAAGAAGCCATGATAAGGGGATATAGTATGTCCCTGGAAGACGGCCTGAAACTGGAGTCCGAGCTTGGCCGGAGCGTTCTTGCCAGCAGAGACTTCGCTGAAGGCCGGAAGGCCTTCCAGGAGAAGAGGAAACCTAATTATACCGGTGAATAAAAAATAAAATTTTAAGGCGGGTATGATATGGACCTGGGTATAAAAGGGAAAGTAGCCGTGGTAACCGGGACGAACCGCAAAGGGGCGATGGGTGATGTTATTGCCAGGACGCTGGCGGCCGAAGGAGCAGATATTGCCTGCGTGGACATTGTGCTGGAAGGGGCTGAGGCAGTTGCCAGAGAGATATCCGCAATGGGTGTCAAGGCCATAGCTGTCAGGGCAGACCAGAGTGACCACCAACAGGTAGTAGATGCCGTAGCCAGGATAAATAATGAGCTGGGAATTCCTGAAATACTGGTAAACAATGCTGCTTTGCTTCAGGGCGGCGGCCGAATTGACAAGACGACGGTTGAAGCCTGGCAGACCCTGTTGAAAATAGACCTGGATGGCCCCTGGTACTGGATAAGAGAACTCTGGGCAGGGATGCTGGATAAAAACTGGGGGCGGATAATCAACATCTCATCAGTGGCCGGAGTGATGGGCGGCTTTGGTCAGGCTAATTATTCTGCGGCTAAAGCCGGAGTGATTGCTCTGGCCAAGACGGCCGCTCTGGAAGGAGCCAGGAGTGGAATAACTGCCAATACGGTAACCTTGGGTGTCGTAGACACGGCTGGAGACGGACCGGTAGATGAAAACGGCCCTCAGGTGGGACCGGTCTTCGACCGGATTAAAACCAGGATAGCTATGCGCGAGTTTGGGGAACCGGAAGATGTGGCTAACATGGTAACTTACCTGGCGTCCGAACAGGCCAAATATATAACCGGCCAGGATGTCCATGTGATGGGCGGGCTTGACCTTTTCACATATTAGACACCGGGCCAAAAATAAAACACTTTTCCCGTTGCCTTTGGTACTTTCCGGTGATATAGTATATAGAGAATAAAACAAAAAAGACCTTTTAAGTTAGTCCAGAGAGACTAGTAAGGGGAAAACGGATGGGACGGGTTTAAATGCCTCTTGCTAGCCGGCAAGAGGCTATTTTTATGACTGAAACAATCATAATGACCCAGGATGATATCAGGCGCAGTCTGGCTCGTGTCTCTCATGAGATTATCGAACGGAACAAAACAACTGGAAACCTGATGCTGGTCGGTATGCGCACTCGCGGCGTCCCTCTGGCCAGCCGCCTGGCAGCCGATATCGAGGGTCTTGAAGGGCTGAAGATACCGGTCGGGGCCCTTGATATCAGTCTTTACAGAGATGATCTGGACACTTTGGCATCTCAGTCCACCGTTCAGCATACTGATATCCCGGAGAATGTGGACGGAAAATCAGTGATACTGGTTGATGATGTACTGTACACAGGACGCAGCGCCCGGGCGGCTATGGACGCCCTCATCGACCTGGGACGGCCTCAGTCGATACAACTGGCGGTGCTGATTGACAGGGGCCATCGTGAGCTGCCTATCCGGGCCGACTATATCGGAAAAAACATACCCAGCGCCCGGCATGAGGACATACAGGTGAAATTAACCGAGATCGACGGTATTGACGAAGTGATTATTCTAAAAGGGGTCGCCGGAACATCTTCCCGGCGCAGGGCCAATGAAAAGCTGGCCCGGAAGGAGCAATCGTGACATTCGCAAACAGAAGTCTGGTAACCATCGATGACTTTTCCAATGGAGAAATCGAAGCCATCTTTTCACTGGCTGACACCATGACCGAGACCATCGGCAAGCCGACAGATATCTGCCGGGGTAAAATAATGGCCAGTCTCTTTTTTGAACCCAGCACCCGGACCCGCCTGTCCTTCGAGGCGGCGATGCAACGGCTCGGCGGAAATGTCATCAGCGTGTCAGAAGGAAGTTCTACCTCCCAGGCTAAAGGCGAAAGTATCGCCGATATGGCCCGGATTGTAGGCAGCTACGCCGACATAGTTGTCATCAGACACCCCTGGGAAGGAGCTGCCAAGGTGGTTTCCGATTACGCGGGAGTACCGGTAATAAACGCCGGTGACGGCGGCCACCAGCACCCTACTCAGACCCTCTGCGACCTCTATACCATCCAGAAGGAGAGGGGAGGTATTAAAGGGCTCAAAATTGCCCTCTGGGGTGATTTAAAATACGGCCGGACGATTCATTCACTGATTTTCGCCTTGGCTAAATTCGGGGCCAATATCCTGTTCTGCCCCAGTCCCGGCCTTGAGGTGCCGGAGCATGTTATCAGAAAGCTGATTGCCGAGTACGGGGGCGTAGTTGCCAGTCATAAGGGTAAAGAAAACGGTGACGATGATATATCTTTCCCCCTTGATGCAATTTATAAAACTCCGGAAAACCCTCACGAGCTGGCTATGGTGCCGGATATCGATATTCAAGTGGAGTTAAAAACGGGGGTTGACGCCCTATATGTCACCCGGCCCCAGAAAGAGAGATTCGCAGCCGGTGAAGAGCAGAAAAACGGGGTAGAATTTCCGATAGTCAACAAGGATCTTCTATCGGGTAAGGAGTTTAAGCGCACACTGGTGATGCACCCGTTACCCCGAGTGGATGAACTGGCTGTTGATATCGACGCCGACCCGAGGAGCATGTACTTCAAGCAGGCTGAACGGGGAGTGCCTATCCGGATGGCTCTGCTCAGTCTCCTTTTGGGCACCACGGAAGTAAATGTTCCCAAACAGGAAGACCCACCGATACAAATACCGGAATACCCGCCTTACAGAAGGGGGTCGGTAGTTACCTGCCAGAATCCGAAATGTGTATCGGTACAGGATAGCGAGACCAGATACCTGGAACCGGAATTTAAGATTGTGAGTCGAGAGCCGCTGACTCTGAGGTGTATTTACTGCGAGCACGGGACTGAACCGGCTTTCGTGGCCAGCTCCGCCTGGGATTCGGGCAAGGAGGACAGCAAGAGATACCATACTGCTGATAGCCACCAGGCCAAATCTATCAAACCGGAGAACCTGATAGTTTTTAAAACCGCTGAGGAGGCCGAAGCGCTTGGCTTTAAGCCCGCCGGTTTTTCGGGAAAAAAGGCGTAAGATGGTGGACAGACCGCTGCTTATCCGGGGCGGGCGGGTAATCGATCCTGCTCAGAACATAGACGAAGTACTCAGCCTGTTAATTACCGGCGACAAAATATCCTGGCTGGGAAAAGAGGATGACAAATCTTTACCAGGCGAGTGCGATATCCTGAAAGCTGACGGCCTGATCGTCTCTCCGGGCTTTATTGACCTTCACTGCCATCTCAGGGAGCCCGGTTTTGAGGATAAAGAAACAATTATCACCGGAACCCAGGCGGCTGCCAACGGAGGCTTTACTACCATTTGCTGTATGCCCAACACCAATCCGCCACTGGACAGCCGGAGCGCCGTAAAACGCGTAACAGCCGAGGCGGATAAAAACGGCCTGGTCCGTGTGCTGCCCATCGGCTGTATAACCCAAGACAGGGGCGGAGAAAAACTGTCTCCGATGTCTGAACTGGCCAAAGCCGGCGTAATCGGCTTCAGTGATGACGGCGATTGCCTGATGAATACGGAACTTATGTGCCAGGCCTTGCGGAACGCCCGGGAGCTTGGTTTGATAATAATCGAGCACTGCGAACACGCCGGACTGGCCAAAGGGGGGATAATTAACCTGGGCAGACTGTCTTTAGAGCTTGGGCTTACCGGTATACCGGCAGCCGCCGAGGAAATTATGGTCGCCCGGGATATTGCCCTGGCCAGAATAACCGGGGGCAGGATTCATATTGCCCACGCCAGCACGGCCGGGACGGTGGATATTATCCGCCGGGCCAGGGCAGAAGGCCTGCCGGTCACAGCCGAAGTTACGCCTCATCACCTGACACTGACTGAGGAAAAAGTAAGGGGATACGATACCAGCGCCAAGGTAAACCCGCCACTGAGAACTGAAGAAGATATCCGGGCCCTGATTGAAGCGTTGAAAGATGATGTCATAGATGCCATTGCCACTGACCATGCACCCCATACCGTTGGGGAAAAAGGGCTCGGCTTCGGTGAAGCCCCTTTCGGTATCAGCGGCTTTGAAACCGCCCTGGGCAGTTTGATGAGCCTTGTCCACGGCGGGCAATTGACCCTGGATAAACTGATTTCCAAGCTTACCCGGGAGCCGGCCGGAATCCTGGGTAACAAGCAGGAAAAAACAGGTTCATTGGAAACCGGCTTTTCGGCCGACGTAGTTATATTCGACCCTGATAAAGAGTGGCAGGTTGACCCGGACACCTTTGCTTCCAAAGGAAAAAATACTCCCTTGGCCGGTGCCAGGTTGAAAGGTAAAGTGATGGCTACCATATCGAGGGGGAAAATTGTCTATCGAAATACCGCACTGAAAATACAGGCGAGCAAATAAAAATAATAAACGCGTCCCGGGGGTGACAAGGAGGCAGCTTGAACCAGTCCACAGCCACTGTAATCAGTAACCAGCAGGTCTTAAAAGAACTGGAACGCCTCAATGACTCTACCCGTCGCCGCGCCCCGGATATTCTGGGCACCTGGATTATCCGTTTTAGCTGTCCGGAAATAGCCAGGGAAGCCCGGCCGGGGCAGTACCTGATGGTCACTTGCGGTGAAGATACCCTTCTGCCCCGCCCCTTCAGTATTCATCAGGTAAAAAACGGTGAAATTGCCATTCTCTACGCGGTTATCAAAGGCGGTAAGGGCACCGGCTGGCTCTCCCGACTTGAGAAAGGTGATGAACTAAAACTATTCGGGCCGCTGGGTAATCCTTTTGAAATCCATCCCGACTCACGGAACTTGCTGCTGGTCGCCGGCGGACTCGGCATCGCTCCGCTGAGTTTCCTGGCGGCCTCAGCTCTGGAACAGGGATTAAGAGTGATCCTCTGCCTGGGGGCCTCGGGGGAAACTAAACCGTCTGGCGAAGCCAATCCGAATCAGCTTTTTCCTTTAAGTTTTTTACCGCCGGGCATTCAGGTGTCCACCATAACCTCCTCCGCTGACGGCAAGACGGGCAATGTAACGGAACTGCTGACGGAATTTATCGAGCGGTCGGACCAGGTATTCGCCTGCGGGCCGACCCCGATGTACCGGGCAATGGCCGGTATGGCGGAGTTAAAAAATAAACCGGTCCAGGTTTCCCTGGAGGTGCGAATGGCCTGCGGCCGGGGTCTCTGTTATGGGTGTTCGGTAAAAACAAAGAGGGGAATGAAGAAAGTCTGTGAAACGGGTCCCGTTTTTGAACTGGATGATATTATCTGGGACGAGTTAAATCCCTCCTGAAGGGGTTATAAGAAATCGGATATTTCCGAGAGTAGTCGGTTTTGACTTTTACTCGGTACACGTCATATAATATTTTTGTCACCTAGGGAATTTATTAGTTGAAGGATAATGCTGATATGGCAAATGAGATAGGTAAAAGGTACAATTGCGGAAAATGCGGGGGCGAGGTTATCGTTACCAAGGCTGGAACCGGTGGCGTTAACTGCTGTGGCCAGCCTATGGAAATAAAAAAGTAAATTAACAGGTCAAGGAGGCAGTTGTTTAGTGGCAAGTCAGCTTGGCAAGAGATATCGCTGCACTGTTTGTGAAACCGAAGTGCTCTGTGTGAAATCCGGCGAAAGTAATTTGGTTTGCTGTGGCCAGGAGATGGAGATTCAGGAACCCCGGGCTATCCCGTCTTCGGATTAAAAAGTAAATAAGTGACCGGTCATTTTCTTTCTAGGGCCGGTGCTTTGATAAAACGGAATGAAATATAGCTCACCGGAGTGCCGTCGCGGCATTGGCGGTGAGCTAAGTGTTTATTTATTCTCCAGCAGGAAGAAAAACTCCGCTCTGGTCTCTGAGATGCTGCGGAATGTGCCCCTGAGGGCCGAGGTACTCACTGTACTGCCCGGCTTGTTAATACCCCGCATAACCATACACAGGTGTTCCGCCTGGACAACCACTCCCACGCCGTCCGGTTTCAGTCCTTCATAAAGGGTGTCGGCAATCTGAGAAGTCATCCTTTCCTGAATCTGGGGGCGTCTGGCGAGAATTTCAACTACCCGGGCCAGCTTACTGGCACCGACAACCCTTCCCTTGACATTGGGGATATACCCCACATGAGCAGTTCCGTAAAACGGCAGCAGGTGATGTTCGCACATAGAATAAAAAGGGATATCCCTCAGCACGACCATTTCACGGTGGCCCTCTTCAAAACCAATCGTCAGTTCCTCCTTGGGGTCCATTTCAAGGCCGGAGAATATTTCGGCGTACATCTCGGCCACGCGCTCGGGAGTACCGGCGAGCCCTTCTCTGTTCGGGTCTTCGCCGATAGCGTTAATTATGGTTTTGACGGCTTTTTTTATCTCATTCTGGTCAAACACAGCATTCCTCCATCAGGTGCATTTCAAAACAGCAACTAGAGTATAACCTTTACGGGGCTAAATTCCCACTGCTTCAAGCTGAGAATACCAGCTGAATTACCTATCGTTACCCTTTTTCCCAAAGCGCAGTATAACCAGACTGAGAATGAAGGCCATAGTGGCTATCGATGCACCTGCGATAAAAGCTGTGTTATAACTGCCGCTGACATCGAATATATACCCGGCTAAAGGAGAACCGATGGCGCCCCCTACGGTGGCAAGTAGAAGGAAACTGCCTGAAACCGCTCCCAGATTTCTTAGCCCGAACAGTTCAGCCGGCACCAGCGTGAACAAAGGGATTATGCCACCGCTGGTTAGTCCGAAAACAATGGCAAACAGATAAAACCCGGTGGCATTCTCCGCGAACAGAAGCCAGACCAGTCCCAGGGTCAGGAACGTGAATAAAACGCTCAATAACAACCTGCCGTTAAGGCGATCGGACAGAAACCCGGTGCCAAGTACGCCGATAATCCGGCTGCCGGCAACGATAGAAAGTATACTGGCGGCCACCAGGGCAGAAAGACCTGCATCACTAGCGTGAGGGGCTATGTGAATGACAATTATTTGCATAAAGAAACCATGTGAAAACTGGATACCGCCGAATACCCAGAAGCGCCATGTCCGTAATATTTGGCCGAATGTTAATCCGGATGAGGCAGGAGCGACAGAACTTGGCGTCAGAACCGGTTTGTCCTCACCGTATGGCTTCAGGTTTATCTGCTGCGGGTCCCGTTTGGTAAACTGAGCCAGCGGAATGGTAAGTAGGATGGGGATAAATCCCAATACCTTAAATGCCTGCTGCCAGCTATGAGAGGAAATAAGCCATTGAATCAACAGAGGGCCGAATGTGGCTCCAAAGTTGAACCCAGCCAGGGGGATTGACGTGGCTATTCCCCGCTTACTGGTGAACCACCTGGGAATACTCGATATAATTGGTGTAGCTGAGAAACCTATTCCGCTACCGATAAATGCCCATACTACATAGACCTGCCATAGCTGGTTAATCTGGGACATCATCAGGAACCCGGCGCTAATCAGCAGTCCGGCGATGGTGACCAGTGTGCGGGGGCCGTAGCGGTCACTTAACCTGCCGCATATCAGGGAGAAGATACCGGTAAGCAGGGAGCTGAGGGCAAAAGCGCCGGAAAGGGCGCCCCTGTCCCAGCCGAACTCGGCCGTGAGGGGTTTGAGAAAAACTCCGAAGCCGAAAACAGCGATTGCGTTCGTGGAAAGAACGAAAAAGCCGATGATTGCCATTACCCAGCCGTAGTGCAAAGATTTTATCTTCATAAGTTGATCCATTCGCATGGAGAGAGACAGGAACTATGAAGGTTCAAGGGGCATCCTGCGCCAGCGCACAGGCCCCTTAAAAAGAAGGATAAGCGGCATCCTATTGGAAACTGCAGAGAGGGGCGTTCAGCCCCAGCCGAGGGCCTGTTCAACTGCCGCTAAGTCAGCCGGGAGTTCCATAAATGAATGGCCGTTTTGAAGAATGGCCTCAGTATCTTTAAGACCGGTACCGGTTAACACGCAGACCACCGTTTTTCCTGAAAAATCCATCCCTTTTTGGAACATCTTGATTACCCCGGCCAGGGAGGCCGCAGAAGCAGGCTCGCTAAAAATTCCGGCCCGGGTGGCCAAAAGTTGGTGAGCAGACATTATTTCTTCGTCGCTAACCATGTCTATAACACCGCCGGACTCATCCCGGGCGTTGACCGCCTTTTCCCAGCTGGCCGGATTACCT
>JAZFUC010000147.1:0-2856 GCA_036446995.1 Dehalococcoidales bacterium
GCCAGGCTGGTCCGGTCAAGGGCCATGTGATTGGCCACGGCGGCAATGAACCGTATCCGGTCATCCGTAATCCCGGCCTCTGCCAGCTCTTCAAGGACAAAGGGCACAATCCGGGACGCCCGGGTGCTGCGGGTCATATCGTCAAATAGTATGACCACCTCTTTCTTGCCCCTGGCCGCCTCCCTCAAGGGGGGCATACCGATTGGAGAGGTGACGGCAGCCCTGATTGCCTCCGCTTGGGCCGCCGGCCGGTCGGAACCGGTAAAGTTATTTACCGTTACCTGCCAGCCGTCCGGCAGGGGGTACTCCATTTCTCTCGGTTCGTCCCAGGAATATTGAGGCAGTTTTACCGTGGTCATTTTTCTATACCTCCGTATCTGATTCTTTATGGCCGCCGAATGCTTCGGCAGACCATACCTCTTTAAAAGTTCCGGCGCCCATAATGAGAGTCATCTCAACATGAGGTCTGGTGTATTTTTTCCAGGTCAAAGGCCCGTGTTTAATCCCTTTCGGCATAAAAAGACCCGAAGTTGTGCTGATAGTCAAGGGCTGGCCTTCGATACAATACTCGATTTCTCCCCCGAGGTATTCCGGACGGTCCGGGTCACTGCCGAAATGGAAGACAAGTTCATTATAATTGTGGACATGTTCGAACACATGGGGGTTGGGTTCGGGCATACCATAAATCCAGCCGCACTCAAGATAGTAATTGGCTCCCAGTACCAGGTGCCGGTTCAGGTAGGTCATAGTAGGCATCTGGCGGTTCTTTACTCCCCGGCCCACTTCCCGGATGGGGGTTCTGACAATGTATTCTTCGGAGTCCCTGTTTGAGGTGTTCCGCGGTGACCCGTCCGGGGTGGGGCCGAGCGTAATCGCCATCTGAATGTGGGGCCTGGTAAATTTCCTCCAGTTTATCGGGCCGTGGGGTACCCCCGCGGGGATAAATACCAACGAGGTAGTGTTAAAGGTTATCAGCTGACCGCCGATATAAAATTCTATTTCGGCGCCAAGGTCCCGGGAAGTATGGGGGCCGCCGCCGAAGTGAAAGATAATCTCGTCATTATCATGCACGTGTTCCAGATTTTGCGGGGCAGGCTCCGGAGGGCCGTATATCCATTTGAATTCCAGGCGGCAATCGGCTTCAGGGACCTGGGCCGGGCTCATATAGGTCATAGCGGGGCCCTGCTGATTGTCAGCTTCAGAGCCTGACTCGTAAACGGGTTTTCCGACCAGGTATTTTTCGATGTCCATCAGCGCCGTCTCTACCTATCCTTGAATTCGGGTTTTCTTTTTTCGATAAATGCCGCCATACCTTCTTTCTGGTCTTCAGTGGCAAAGCAGTCGGCAAAGTAGCTTTCATCCAGGTCCATCGCGTCCGCCAGGCTCATATCAAGCCCGGTATTAAAGGCTTTTTTAGCATAAGATAATATCAGGCTGCTCTTGCCGAGCAGTTTCCCGGCCAGGGCTCTGGCTTCTTCCATTAATTTTTCCGGGGGAACAACCTTATTGACCAGTCCAATCCGAAGGGCGGTCTCCGCATCGATGACATCTCCGGTATAGACAATTTCTTTGGCCCTTGCCAGACCGACTAATTGGGTGAGTCTCGGAATAGCCCCTCCACCCGGGATAAGACCGAGATTTATCTCCTGCTGGCCGAAGCGGGCATTTTCCGAGGCTATCCTTAAATCGCAGGCCAGAGCCAGTTCGTTGCCACCCCCGAAAGCAAATCCGTTAATAGCCGCGATAACCGGCTTGTTTAAATTGTAAATCCTGTCACCACTCCTCCGGGCGATAATAATAAACTCCTTGATACTGAGGCTGTCTTTGTCCCTCATTTCCAGGATGTCCACTCCGGCGGCGAAGGCCCTGTCTCCGGCCCCGGTGAGTATGACGACCCGGATTTCGGAGTCATTTTCGATTTCCCCGAACAGCTCGTAGAGCTCGCCGAAGACTTCAGCATTAAGGGTATTTAGCTGTTTCGGCCGGTTAATGGTAACAATGCCGATACCATCTTCCTTAGCCAGTAACAGATTTTTATATGCCAAGTTATGCCTCCTCCGTCACCCGGGGATACGGCCTGTTGTCCTTTATTATCCCTGTTCACTAACCGGTTTAAATTTGGGTAACGAGACTTCATCAGTGACATCATCAAAATATACTTCCACCGGAATGTCAATACTGAGGTCTTCTACCCTGGTACCGGTGATATTGCTTTCCATGCGGGGGCCTTCAGATAACTGGATGATGGCTACTGCGTAGGGTATGTCATCCTCATAGGCCGGATGAAAAGCCCGGCGGTAAACCACGAAACTGTATATTTTACCTTTGCCGCTTAACTTTACCCACTCAGCATCCATCGAGTGGCATTGGGGACAGAGAATGCCGGGCGGAAAGCGGATATACCCGCAATCATTACACTTCTGCATCCTCAGTTCATGCAGTTTGCAGTATTCCCAGTATTGGCGGTTATCATCGGTGATGATGGGTAAAGGCTTGTTGTAACTCGTCCTCATCGTTTACTTCCTTAATATCAATGTGCTGTGGGTCTGCATAACGCCCCCGTTATTGCTCACCAGAATAATCTCCGGCTCCCTGGTCCCGGTCTGGTCTCCAAGTTGTCTGTCACCAGCTTCTCCCCGCAGCTGCACTACCGCCTCCGTAAGGGGCGTAAAGCCCATCTGATAAGCTTCTGAAAGCAGCCCGCCTGAGGTGTTGAGGGGGAAATCTCCCCCCGGCCCCAACCGCTCGGCCTTGAGAAAGTCTTTGCCCTCTCCGGGGCCGTAAAATCCGTAGTCCATCAGTTCTACTTCCACGGTGTAGGTGAAACAATCATATAGCTCGCAGGCGTCGATATCT
>JAZFUC010000148.1:0-2155 GCA_036446995.1 Dehalococcoidales bacterium
ATTCCGTTGCTGTCTACCAAGACGGTATATACAGGTTTATTGGTTATACAGTATATTAGCAGGAGCATGGAGCATAAATTTAGTCTCGCAGGTTGGATTCTTTTCGTTGTCTGCGCCGGTTTCTTCATCGTTTCGGCTGTACAGGCAAAGGACATCTTGTACCTCACCGGCAGCCTTATCTTTCTGGGTGGCTGTATACTCTTTATCATTCCGCTGGTAATGAAGGGCGGTAAGACGAAGGACCACTAATACGTTTCTACTCTTGTTATTAAGATACCAAACGTAAGAAACCAGCCACCATTTTCCTTACATTAAGTCCACTCCGCTTTACGTGGCGCCTGCCCCGTTGCCGGTGATTGCTCCTGGTTTTACTCTGACCGGTTTTATGACCATGATGGCCGGCGGCGTGACGGAACTGGCTCCTGTCCCAGCTATGGACATGACTGCTCCCCCGCTTACTTTTATGCTTGGCGGAGTGACCCCTGGGCAAATTCACATTCTCAGGAACTTCTATTCCCAGGACTCTGCTTATTTGGTAACCTGCCGGGGGATTACTGTGACAGCCAAAAGGAGATGTTTTCTCCTCAACCACTGCCACGGCAAATCTCCCGCAGTTTTCAAACCCGCATTTACCGCAATTCTTTTTAGGCAAAAGACTCACTACCGTCTTTAGTTTTTCACCCTTGCTTTTTTCATCCACCATTTATTATCCCCGCCCTGCTTTTTAGTCTTGTCTTTTTGCCATTAAAGAATTAGTGTACCACACACATGACAAATGCTGTCCCCATGGTGTATAATATTCATAGTGAACTTAACATATTGCCTTTCCAGCTACTATCACCTTCATCGCCTCCGAAAAGAGAGCGTTTACGAATGAGGCTGACTACGCCTCGTTAGCTAGAGACCAGGCATCATACAGTCCCCTTGCGCTTATTACCCCGGACATTTCCAACCAAGCTGACCCGGCCCTTTGCCTGCGCCTGTCCAACGTGTGCCGTTGCCGGTTTGAAATTACCAGACACAGAAGCGCACTAACAGCCACCAGGACAAAGCAGCGGAAAGCAATGAATCGAATAACGATGTAAAGATGAATAAACAAAGGCAGGATTGCTCCAAACATGAACTATCGTGATGACATCAGGAATATCGCCATTATTGCCCACGTAGACCACGGCAAGACCACCTTGGTGGATACCATGCTCAAACAGAGCAAGGTCTTCAGGGATAACCAGGTGGTAGGCGATTTAATTATGGACAGTAATGCCCTTGAGCGAGAAAAGGGGATTACTATCATGGCTAAAAATACGGCAGTAATGTACCAGGGGGTGAAAATCAATATCATCGATACCCCGGGGCACGCCGATTTCAGCGGTGAGGTGGAGCGTGTCATCAACATGGCGGACGGCTGCCTTCTGCTGATAGATTCTGTCGAGGGACCCATGCCCCAGACCAAGTTTGTGCTGCGTCATGCCCTGCAAAGGGGTCTGAAAACCATCGTCGTCATTAACAAGATAGACCGGCCCGCTTCACGGGTAGCCGAGGTAATCGAGCTGGTTCACGACCTCTTCCTGGAACTGGCTACCGACGCGGAACAGCTTGATTTTCAGGTTATTTACACCAGCGCCAAGGAGGGTATCGCCGTAACCGCCCCGGATCAGCCCGGTAAAGATATCAGCCCACTTTTTGATTGTATCCTGGCTAGTGTGCCGCCGCCCCGGATTGAAAGCGGGCCATTTCAGATGCTTGTTTCCAACCTGGCCTACGACAGCCACAAGGGTCGCATCGCTATCGGCCGGATATGGCAGGGACAGGTGTCGCCCCGTGACAGCGTCGTCAGGGTGAGCGCTGACGGAGAGACTGATAATTATGAAATCGCCGAGGTATTTACCTACCTGGGACTCAAACGCCTGAATGCAGACCGGGTTGAGGCGGGTGATATTGTGGCCGTGACCGGGGTTGAAAAGGTCAGCATCGGAGACACTATCACTGACCCGGCAGACCCGGTCGCCCTGCCCCGCATCGAGATTGGCGAGCCGACGGTAGAGATGACCTTCGCCGTTAACACCTCACCCCTTGCCGGCCGTGAAGGGAGCTTTTGCACCACCCGGCAGTTACGGGAGCGGCTTTACAGGGAACTGGAGATCAATCTCAGTCT
>JAZFUC010000149.1:0-12790 GCA_036446995.1 Dehalococcoidales bacterium
GTGCTCCAGATGATATCATTATATTCTTCCAGCAGCTGTTTTTTCTCCACCAGGGGTATGGCCTGGGGGTTATTTTTCTCGCCGGCCGTTACCCGGTCGGTAACCGGCTCCACTTCAGCCAGCTTACTCTCTTCACCGCCGACGAACTTGGCCTGGCTTATGGCCGCTTCCACCCTGGCCGGTATTTCATCAAGGTTATTGAAGCTGACGAAACCCCAGCCGCCGCCTGACAGCGCCCGTACGTTGCCTCCGGTGGCTGAACCCTTATTCACGGATTCCAGTTTTCTCCCCCGGTAGGCAATGGTGTTTGTCTGGCTCTCCTCAAGATGCACTTCTATATAATCAACATCCTGCTTGGGGAGTAATTCGGCCAGTTGCTCTCCGATTGTTTCGATATCTGCCATAAAAGTCCCTCACCTGTTATTTAATGAATGATGGATAATATGAAGAAAACTACATTATGATTATAACAACTGGGGGCGGATATTAAAAGGGGATGTAGTATCTTTTAACCCTATCCCCCTGTGTCCCCCTTCCCCTTAGTAAGGGGAAGGGGGAAGAGATGGCTCGGGAGTTTGAGCAACATATCGCGATACCTGTTTGTCACTATTAGCTTAGCTGCTGTTCCAGGCACAATCATTGAACAAAAGGGCAGGATTGTCAGGTCATTTTATTTCTGGCCCTGTCTGCTGTATACTGGGGGTCTAATTCGTCGGCTGTGAGGAGGTAGCGGAACTATGAGCAAGGAAATTTACAGGTTCAAGGTAGGCAGTTTCCAATGCATGGCGGTAAGTGATGGCACCCACACATACGCACCGCCCATCTTCCCGCCCCCACCCAGCTTTCTTTTCGCTAATGCGCCAAGATCCCGCCTCGAACAGGTACTACGCGAACACGGTCTTCAGGCAGAACAATGGGTAGAATGGGTGAGCCCCTACATCTGTCTGGTGGTCGATACCGGCAAGAATCTGGTGCTGGTGGATACAGGCGCCGATGGTCTCGGTCAAGACACGGGGAAACTCCTTCAGCACCTGAAGGCCGAGGGGATTTCACCTGAAGATATCAAAACGGTCATACTTACACACGGACATCCGGACCACCTCGGCGGGAACACTGATGCCGAAGGCAAGCCGATTTTTGAAAACGCCCGCTACATTATCTCGAGAGACGAGTGGGATTTCTGGATGTCGGGGCAGGCAGAACTTAAACTTGACGAACATTCCAGGGAAATCCTTGTGGGATACGCCCGCAAGAACCTGCCACCGATTCAAAACCAGCTTGACCTCGTTGATTATGAAATGGAAATCTTGCCCGGCATACAGACCGTTGCGGCACCAGGGCACACGCCGGGGCATATGGTACTTAGCATTTCCTCCGAAGGCGAACAACTACTGTGCCTGTCCGATACCGTGCTCCATCCAATCCATCTTGAGCAGCCAGACTGGCATGCTGCAGTTGATATGGACCCGGGACAAGTCGAGGCTACCAGACGGAGGATATTAGATAAGGCGGCAACTGAGAAGGCTCTGATAATCGCCTTTCACTTCCCTTTCCCCGGTTTGGGTCATGTTGTCCGGAAGGGGGAGGAATGGCGGTGGCAACCTGTTGAAATAGCGAGTTAAGACTTTAGGAGCTATTTCCTCTCTATGACGATGGCCATTCCCATTCCACCGCCGACGCAGAGGGCGGCCAGGCCCAGTTGCAGATTGCTCCGTTTCATTTCCTGGGCAAGGGTAACGATAATCCTGGCCCCGGTACAGCCGATTGGATGGCCCAGTGATATGCCGCCTCCGTAGAGGTTGGTCTTGCTCAGGTCTATATCCAGATCCTTGACGCAGCCCAGCGACTGAGAGGCGAAAGCCTCGTTAAGTTCAATGCAGTCAATATCCTTCAGTTCTACTCCGGCCAGTTTGAGGGCTTTCTTGGTGGCCGGGACTACCCCGTAGCCCATATAGGCAGGGTCGACCCCGCCGGTGGCGTATGAGCGGATGGTGGCCAGCGGTTCTAGTCCAAGCGCCTTGGCCTTTTCAGCTGACATAATCACCAGGGCAGCCGCGGCATCGGTTATTGCCGAGGCGTTTCCGGCAGTTACGGTGCCATCCGATTTGAAGGCGGGGCGCAGTTTGCCCAGGGCCTCCACGGAGGTCTCCCTGGGGTGTTCATCGGTATCAAAGATCTGAGTCTCCCGCCTCACCGTGATTTCCACCGGGACTATCTCGTCTTTGAAAACCCCGTTTTTAATGGCCGCCAGAGCCCGGTTATTACTCTCCAGGGAGAACTGGTCCTGCTCTTCGCGGCTGATGCCGCTTTTTTCAGCGATGTTCTCCGAGGTTATCCCCATATGATAGTTATAAAAAGTCTCCCAGAGCCCGTCATAGACCATACCGTCGACCAGCTCGGCATTATTCATCCTGGCTCCCCACCTCGCCTTGGGGAAGTAGTAGGGGACGGAACTCATATTTTCCATTCCGCCGGCGATAATAACTTCGGCTTCACCGGCCCTTATCGCCTGGGCGGCCTGAGCCACCGCTTTAATGCCGGAAGCGCAGACCATATTCACCGTGAAAGCGGTGGTCTCCTTGGGAATGCCGCCGTAAATGGATGCCTGCCGGGCCACATTCTGGCCCTGGCCGGCCTGCAGCACATTACCCATGATTACCTCATCAACGGCTACTTCATTCAGGGAATCTTCCCAATTGGCGTATTTCTTCTCCAGCTCAGTCGTTCCCTGGTCTTTCATTAGAGCGGGAGCGTTGGCCAGCATTTCTTTGGTGACGGTTGGTCTCAGGCCGGCTTTTTTCAGGGCGGCGTTAATAACGATACTACCCAGCTTTACAGCCGGAACATCCTGCAGCGAGCCGCCGTAATTACCTATGGCCGTTCTCACTCCGCTGACGATTACAGCTTCACTCATATTAATATACTCCTCTCTTATTCAGGTATTTAATGCTACTTACTGTAGTCGTAAAAGCCCTTGCCTGATTTACGTCCCAGTTTTCCTTCGGCAACCATCTTCTTAAGCAGTTCCGGGACAACAAAGCGGTCTTCTTTCAGGACGACGTGGATACCTTCGGCCATTGCCTGAACAATGTCGTTTCCAATAAGGTCGGCCAGAGCCAGGGGACCCATCGGGTGGTTCAGGCCCAGTGTGATGGCCGTGTCGATATCTTCGGCGGAGGCAACTCCGTCCTCCAGCATATGAATGGCGTTTAGCATGAAGGGCACCGCCAGGCGGTTTACAATGAAACCGGCTGTGTCAGGAACAACCACGCAGGTTTTTCCCAGTGACTCGGTAAACTTCCTGCTGGTCTCAATGGTGTCATCGCTGACGGCGGTGGTGCGTATAATCTCCACCAGCTTCATAACCGGAGGGGGATTGAAGAAATGAAGGCCAATCACCTTTTCAGGTTTACCGGTCACGCCGGCTATTTCTATTACAGGCAGGACAGAAGTATTGGTGGCCAGGATGGCATCCCGGGAGCAAATCTTGTCCAGTTGTGTAAAAGTCTGTTTCTTTATCTCCAGGTCTTCCACGGCCACTTCGATCACCAGGTCGCAGTCACTGAAGTCGTTAATATCGGTAGTGCCTTTAATCCGGCTCATCGCCGCGTCCTTGTCTTCCTGGGAAATCCGCTCCCTTTCCACGGCCCGGGCCAGGGTGCTGTCAATAGAACTCACCCCTTTTGCGGAGCGTTCTTCACTCCTTGAAGAGGCCACCACCTGATAACCTGCCTGGGCGCAAATCTGGACGATCCCCCGTCCCATCGTTCCGGTAAAGCCGAGTACCCCAACCTTCTTTATCTCCATTCCCTCTCCTCACTCTTACTTATGATAAATATTATTTTGCCTTGAAATCCGGCTTCCTTTTCTCAAGAAAAGCGGATGTTCCCTCAATAAAGTCCTCGGTGCCATACACACGGGCGGAGAATTCTCTCTCCAGACGCAGGCCCTCTTCCAGGGTAACCCCGCTGCCTCTTATCATCGCTTCCTTGGCCGCCCTGACCGCCAGCGGTCCCACTTTGCAGAGGTCCTCGGCCCATTCCATGGCCGTTGGCATCAATTCCTCAGCGCTAACGACCCTGTTTACCAGGCCGATTCGGTAGGCTTCCTGGGCGTCCACCGGTTTGCCGGTCAGCACCAGTTCGGCCGCCCGGCACCAGGGAATCATCCGGGCCAACCGCTGGGTGCCACCCCAGGCCGGTATCAGTCCCAGGGTTACCTCAGGAGTGCCCAGGCGGGCGTTCTCTGAGGCTATCCTGATATCACAGGCCAGGGCTATTTCAAGTCCGCCTCCGAGGGCCACTCCGTTAATGGCGGCTACCAGGGGTTTCCATATGTCCAGCCCGTACATCGGCGTGTCCGGCCAGGCCCAGTGAGTGTGCCTGTTTTCGCTTAAAAAGGGCAGTGTTTCAGATATATCAGCCCCGGAGCAGAAGGCTTTTTTACCGGCGCCGGTTATAACTCCCACCCAGGCATCCGGGTCATCACGGAATTCCACCATGGCATCATGCAGTCCCCGCCAGGTTTCCAGGTTTATGGAGTTAAACTCCCTGGGCCGGTTGATGGTGAAAATGGCAATATGTCCTTCTTTTCTGTATTCAAGAGACACAATGAAGCTCCTTTGACGGTATTTGAAGAACGGTTACCCTGATATGCCGAGACGATTTTAACAAAGCCCCTGTTTAGTGTCAAGATAAGCCGGTTCTGTCCGGCGGTCCCAAAAGAAAGCGCCTTCCGGTTGTTTTTCACGCCCGGTTAAATCTTAACCGAGCAACCAGAAGACGCCTCCGATTATCAACATCAGCACTCCGATGGCAAGACTTATCCGGCCGCCGATCTTTAAAGCCCCGAATTGCGCCCGGGGAGGCCATTTATCCAGAAACTCTCTGGTGTCAGGGCGGGAAGAAATGGAGTCATAGTAACCTTTTTCCTCGTTCCTGTCCCAGATAATAGCGGCCAGACCGAGGACGATAAAGAAACCGCCTATGCCCATTAGTACAATTAGATTACCATCAGGCATTATCAACCTCCCGGATACAAGAGGTAACCTAGCTAACTATATATGCTGCCGGTTGTGTTTGCAACTAGCTGATTTCAGCAGTAGCCCCGGCTTCTTCCAGCTTGGCTTTGGCCGCGTTAGCCTCATCCTTGGATACACCTTCATTAACCGCCTTGGGAGCGCTTTCCACCAGGTCTTTTGATTCCTTGAGTCCCAGCGAAGTTAGTTCCCTCACGGCCCTGATGACGCTAATCTTGTTGGCCCCGAAATCCTTCAGAATTACATCGAATTCCGTTTTCTCTTCCTCTACCTCAACCGCAGCCCCACCTGCCGGTGCGGCCATCGCTACCGGAGCAGCAGCTGAAACGCCGAACTCGGTCTCGAGAGCTTTTACCAGGTCAGACAGTTCCAGCACCGTCATACTTTTAATGGTCTTCATCAGGTTATCAATTTCCGGAGACGCTTTAGCCGCTTTCTTGGCCGCCGGTTTGGCCTTGGCGGCCGGTTTTTCTTCCTTGGGCTCCTCGGCTGCTTTTTCAGCCTTCGGCTCTTCGGCTTTCGGCTCTTCGGCTTTCGGCTCTTCGGCTTTCGGCTCTTCGGCCGCTTCTTCGCCGCTTTCCTGCTCTGTTACTTCTTCATCTTTCGCCATTTATGCTTCCTCCATTTTATTAACTTGTGCTTGCAAGACCAGGGCCAGCCCTCTTATCGGACTGGCAAGAACATTAACCAGTGATGTAATCGGGCTGTTCAGCTGCCCCAGCAGCTGGGCCAGCAATACCTCCCGCGAAGGAATGGTTGACAGGGTGGTGATATCCGCCGGGCTAAGCACTCTGTCACTGGTGAAACCTCCCTTGATACCCAGGCTTAACCTGGTCTCACGAATGTAATCGGTAATTATCCTGGCAATCTGGGTAATATCATTGTAGCCGAAGGCAATAGCTACCGGGCCTTCAAAAGAATCGGCCAGTTCTTCCCTGTCTGCCCGGGCAACGGCCAGCCGGGCCAGAGTATTCTTCACCACTCTGTACTCACCACCGGCTTCCTGTATCCTGCGGCGCAGGGCGGTCATCTCGGACACGGTCAGTCCCCGGTAATCCGTTAAAACACCGATACTGCAATTAGAGATAACCTCTTCCAGGTTGTCAATGATTTTTACTTTATTTTCTCTGGACATTTTTTCCCATTCTCCTATCTATCGCCGTTGTATCTCACAAAAAAAATAAGTCCTTGCGCCACTCTGCACAAGGACTACATCAGGCCGCGGCCATTATTTATTGCAATTAAATACCGCTTATCCAGCCTCTGTCTATTCCTCGGCAGGCATTTATTAAGCCGAAATCGGCGCCTACTGTCTCAGGATACCAATAGTTATTGTATCATACTTTTATGAATTCGTAACTAATCCTGTCTTCCGGTAATTTCACCGGGACCATTTTCAATCCCATGCCCGGCTTTACTTCACCTTCCGGGATACTTTTGCTGAGACGGCCGAAGATTCTGAGTCCGTCTCCGAATTCACCTATACCCAGGGTATAAGGGGCGTCATCTTCAAATCCGGAAGGTCCGTAATAAACGACTGTATAAGTGAGCAGTTTTCCGCTGCCCGGTATTTCAACCCACTCAATTTCACTCTCTTCGCAGGAAGGGCAGTCCATCTTGGGAGGGAAGTAGCAGTTCCCGCAGGCTTTGCACCTGGTGGTCATTACTTTGCCCTGCTCCAGGAAATCCACGAACGCTGAGGTCTTTGATTCAGCCGTAAAACTAACCGCGCCAAAATTCTCGAAACCCATATAACTATCTCCTTAGAATGATAACATTGCCGTACTGCCCCACCCCGCCAATGTTATGCACAAGTCCGATTTCAGCGTCTTTCACCTGGGCCTCGGTAGCCTCTCCCCTGAGCTGCTGGACGATAGTTCTGATTTGCGAACCGCCGGTGGCCCCGATGGGATGGCCCTTGGACAGCAATCCGCCGTCCACATTCACCGGAATGCTGCCGTCCGCGTAAGTCTGTTTTTCATCGACCAGAATAGCTCCCTGGCCGGGTTTGGCGAAGCCCAGGTCTTCGTAAGCCAGAATCTCGGATATGGTAAAGCAGTCATGAACTTCAGCCACATCAATATCTTCCGGGCCGATTCCGGCCATCTGATAGGCCTGCTGGGCGGCATCCTTGGCGCAGGTCAGGCTGGTCAGGGATTTTCTTCCCGACATAGTCATGGTATCCGTGGCGGCTCCCATTCCGGCAATCCAGATAGGGGCTTTGCTTATATTTTTGGCCACGTCAGCGGCGGCTAAAATTATACAGGAGGAGCCGTCGGCGTTGGCGCAGGCATCAAACAGCTTCAAAGGACTGGCGATCATGGCCGAGGCCATAATGTCATCCAGGGATAATTCCTTACGATAGGTCGCCTTGGGGTTTTTAGCCCCGTAGCTGGAATTTTTAACCCTTACCCTGGCCAGCTGTTCCTCGGTAGTCCCGTATTCGGACATATGGGCCTGGGCAAACATGGCGTAGCCGGAAGGCATGGTGATGCCGAAAGGTGATTCCCACATTATATCGGCTCCCCGGCCCATCCTCTCGGCGGCATCCCGGGAGCTCAGTTCCGACATCTTTTGAAAACCGATAACGGCGACCACTTTGTGAAGACCGGATTTTATCAGGGACCAGCCCACTCTAAGTCCGGTGGTGCTGGATGAACAAACGCTTTCAACATAGAAAGCCGGGCTCGGGGTCAACTCCAAATATTCCGATATCAGACCGGAAGGAGTACGCTGCTTGTCATATTCAGGCGCCGAGCAGGTAATCGAAGCTTCTATGTCCTTATTGGTTATATCAATACCGGCCATTGCCTCATGAAAGGCATCGAAGCACAGTTCCTTGATGGATACTTCACATTTGCGAGAAAAGGTACTCTGTCCCACTCCTACAATGGCAACATCTTCCATAAAGCGTCTCCTGTAATTCCTCTGGCTTGATAAACCGGGACGGTGATTTACCTGAAAGCTACCCGGTAGTCATCGCCAACGTCGGTTTCAAGTCCAGGTTGATTCCGGGTCCGTGAGAGGTGGTTATGAAGGCTGTCTTGACGTACTGCCCCTTGGCCCCGGCAGGTTTGGCTTTCACTACCGCCTCAACTATGGCGGCCAGGTTATCCTTCAGTTTATCTTCATCAAAGCTAACCTTGCCGATAGCCAGGTGAATAATGGCCGTTCTGTCCAGTTTAAACTCCACCTGGCCTTTACGGGCGTCTCCAATTGCCCGGGGCAGGTTCTCTGCGTCCACCACTGTTCCTGATTTGGGGTTGGGCATCAGGCCTTTCCGGCCCAGCACCTTGCCCAGTTTGCCCACTTTGCCCATCATATCCGGGGTGGCGATGGCGGTATCAAACTCAAGCCAGCCGCCTTCAATCTTCTTGACCAGGTCATCATTACCGATAAAATCAGCCCCGGAGTCCTGGGCTATTTTTTCGCCTTCGCCCTGGGCAAAGACCAGCACTTTTACTTCTTTCCCCAGCCCGTGAGGCAGCAGGGTAACACCCCGCACCTGCTGGGTGGCATTACGGGGGTCAAGCCCCATCCTGAGGTGCAGTTCAACCGTCTCGTCAAATCCGGTATAAGACATCTTTTTGGCCAGTTCGATGGCCTCTTCAGGGCTGTATTCTTTTGTCTTATCCAGTAATTTTAGTGCTTCCAGGTATTTTTTACCGTGTTTTGCCATTTTTCTTACTCTACCTTAATTCCCATACTTCTGGCCGTGCCGGCTACGATTTTCTCCGCCCCTTCTACGTTAACGGCGTTGAGGTCCTTGGCCTTTAGGGTGGCAATTTCCCGGAGTTTATCTCTGGTCAGGGTACCTACGGTATCACGGCCAGGGTCACCGGCTCCTTTTTCCACCTCCACCGCTTTTTTAAGCAAATCAGCGGTGGGGGGCATCTTGGTTATAAAAGTGAATGACCTGTCGTCATAGATAGTAATTTCAGCCGGAATAATCGACCCGCTCTGGGAAGCAGTGCGGTCATTATATTCCTTGCAAAAGCCCATAATATTGACGCCATGCTGACCCAGGGCCGGACCAACCGGGGGCGCCGGGTTAGCCTGACCTGCCGGAATCTGTATCCTGAGTATTGCTTTAATCTTTTTAGCCATTTTTATCTCCTGCTTAAAGTTTCTCCACCTGTAAAAAGTCCAGCTCCACAGGTGTTTCCCGTCCGAAAAGGGACAGGAACACTTTTACCTTGCCTTTATCGGCGCTAATTTCATCCACCACTCCCACAAAGTCTGTAAAGGGGCCATCCGTAACGCGCACGCTCTGTCCCGGTTTGAAGCCGACCTTCACCCGCGGCTTGTCAGAAAGCATCCGTTTCATAATCTGGTCTACTTCTTCCTCGCGCAGCGGGATCGGTTTATTACCGCTGCCGACAAAGCCTGTAACCCCGGGCGTATTCAGTACAATGTTCAGACTCTGATCGCTAATCCTCATCTGAACCAGAACATAGCCGGGTAGTATCTTTTTGGCCACTGTTTTTTTCTGCCCGCCCCTGACTTCAACTTCCTCTTCAGCCGGGACCACCACTTGTAAAATCTCTTCTTCGGAGTCAATCAGCTTGATACGCTGCTCAAGATTCTTTTTTACCCGGTCTTCATGTCCGGAGTAGGTATGTAACACAAACCATTGGTTATTGATTTCGTTCACAGGTACCCTCATACAGGAAAATATTCTGAACAGCCCTGAAATCCAAGCCGTGAAACACAGCTTTCTGTTTGTTCCGGGAGCCAGTCAAAGTGCTATCTGCCCAGGAGAAGGTCATTAACGAGCCTTGAAAAACCATAATCAATAACTCCTAGAATCACACCGACAATGAAGGCGACAAGCAGCACGAGACCGGTCAAACGAACTATCTCCGATCTTTTGAGCCAGGTTACCTTTTTTAATTCGGCGATAATATCACCGACTAATCTGAATCTCTGGCTGCTCTTGGTAGCAGCGGCGCCCCGACGCTTCATAGAATATTCCCAATTCACTTCCATCCGCCGCTATTCTGCTGCGATTAGCCGGACTGAAGTCTTACATCCTCACCATCCCTGGTTTTATTCTCACCAGACAAGGCGGTATTTCGTTAGATTATCTCGTCTCCCTGTGGAGGTTGTGATGACGGCAGCGGGGACAATACTTGTTTATCTCTAACCGCTGGGAATCGTTCCGCCTGTTCTTGGTTGTTGTATAGGTCCTCTCCTTGCACTCGGTACAGGCAAGGTGAATTATAATTCTCGCCTCTGTTTTTCTAGCCATATTTACTCGAGGATGGTGCTGATACTGCCGGCGCCCACCGTCCTGCCCCCTTCACGAATAGCGAAGCGTAAACCGGGTTCCAGGGCTACCGGATAGATGAGCCTTATCTTCATAGTCACATTATCGCCGGGCATGGCCATTTCCATCCCCTCCGGTAACTCGATTGAACCTGTCACATCCGTAGTCCTGATATAAAACTGGGGTTTGTAACCGTTAAAGAAAGGAGTATGTCTGCCCCCTTCTTCTTTATTGAGAATATAGACCTGCCCTTCGGCATAGGTATGGGGTTTGATGGAGCCTGGTTTGGCCAGCACCTGCCCCCGTTCAATTTGATCCCGGTCAACGCCCCTGAGCAGTACGCCGACTGCGTCTCCAGGCTCGGCTTCATCCATTGTCTTGTGGAACATCTCAAGGCTGGTAGCCACTACTTTGCGCGGCTCGTGATGCAGCCCGACAATCTCAATCTCCTCACCGGGTCTAATCACGCCTCTCTCAACCCTGCCCGTGGGCACGGTGCCCCGGCCTTTGATGCTGAAGACATCCTCAATCTGCATCAGGAAAGGCTGGTCTTTAGCCCTGACCGGCGTGGGAATATAATCATCCACCGCGTCCATAAGTTTCAGGATAGGCCCGCACCATTCACACTCCGGTTTGCCGCAGCCGCACTCGAGGGCTTTAAGGGCGCTTATCCTGATGACCGGTATATCATCACCGGGGAATTCGTATTTGCTAAGCAGTTCTCTGACTTCCATTTCCACCAGCTCCAGCAGTTCTTCGTCCTCCATGGCGTCTACCTTATTAAGGGCGACTACGATGAAAGGTACTTCCACCTGCCGGGCCAGCAGTACGTGCTCCCTGGTCTGGGGCATAGGGCCGTCCGGAGCGCTGACTACCAGAATGGCTCCGTCCATCTGGGCGGCCCCGGTAATCATATTCTTAATGAAATCCGCATGTCCGGGACAATCTATATGGGCGTAATGCCTCTTGGCTGTCTCGTACTCCACATGAGCGATGGCGATGGTCACGCCCCTCTCTTTCTCTTCGGGAGCGTTATCGATAGTGTCAAATGCGCGGTAGACAACATTGCTCTCCCCTTGCTTGGACAGCACCAGCGTGATGGCGGCCGTCAAGGTCGTCTTTCCATGGTCGACATGACCAATAGTGCCCACGTTAACATGCGGCTTATTCCTTACGTACTTCTGCTTAGCCATATTATTTTCTCCTTTTACTCTGAGCCCACAACCAGGGTCGAACTGGTGACCTCGCCCTTACCAAGGGCGTGCTCTGCCAACTGAGCTATGCGGGCAACTCGTCCTATTATACAGATTTATTAAGGGTTATGTCCAGTCTAACCCGTTAATAGGCATTGTGGTGGAGGGAGCAGGATTCGAACCTGCGTAGCCCGTCAGGGCGACAGATTTACAGTCTGTTCCGATTAACCACTCCGGCACCCCTCCAAATGCCAGCTGATATCAGCTTAAGACCCAGCCCGAGAGGGGATTCGAACCCACTAACCTACCGATTACAAATCGGTTGCGCTGCCATTGCGCCACTCGGGCACTTATTACATACTTTACCACCGGGTAAGTATTTTGAAAAAGTTTCCGGAGGCCCGTAATTTACCGCACTGTCCCACCTTCAATCCCCCGGTTCCAGTCTCCGGACGGCCCCGCCGGGAGAACAGGAAATGACCAGAATATTATAAGAACCAACGGCCTAAAAGTCAAGCCTGTGCCGGCCCTGGCCCGTCTACCGGTGCTGCATTATTAATTATATTTTTAACATTTCCGGGTTTCACTATTAGAATCATCCCAAAAAGGAGCTGCTTTATGGAAGAATTTCCTCCTTTTATGAGAAATCCAGCTAATAAAATTGCCGGCACCGCCCAATTTACCCGGGGTATTCAGGGATATGTTTATGATGGCGCTGATGACAGCCAGATGGCATTCTGGACTAACCCGGACGGAGAGTCTCCGCTGAACACACCCACGAGTATGACGAATATATGATTGTAGCCCATGGGCAATACACGGTAATAATGGAAGGAAAACGAATTAAGCTGGCGGCCGGAGAAGAGATTTTAATCCCTGAAAGTATTAGTCATAGAGAGGAATCAGTGCCTGGTACCAGGACCATCCACGCCTTTGGAGGAAAACGGGCCATCCGGGGCTGAAAGCTGATTCCGTATGCAATTAACTCAAATCATGGCATCTTAAAGACCAGGCGCTTGTAAACAGAGGGGTGCGTCAGGATGATAAAGGGGTTACCTGATAAGTATATTTAAGGTTTCGTAATGAGTAACATATAAATAAAAAGAGGATCCGGGACTACTGTTAAAAAACCTTTTGACCCGGACCTAAAATACACGTCCCAGAAGCTTGACAAAGCCTGTTGGTTTTGGTATTTTGAAGAGTACGGCAAAATTTCTTGTACCTTAACAATTGAATAGCGGAAGGAAGGTTCAAACAAAACTTTAAGTCAATTTAATTTGAGAGTTTGAT
>JAZFUC010000150.1:0-5092 GCA_036446995.1 Dehalococcoidales bacterium
GCCCTGGTTTTCCGGGGAGAAACCGGGCTAAACTCCCCCCATCATCCCCGGCTCTGTCCGGGTCTTGATATAGGTCGCGTACGGGTCGGTCTCGTCAGGCGATACGCCCATATCAACCAGGCAAGTTTCACAAATTATCTGACCTTTATGCACATGGACCTTCCCGGGATATTCGATAGCTTCATCTTCACTGAATTCACGGTCGCATTTTTCACATTTAACCTGTTGGTCTGCCACAGCCTCTTCCTCCTTAATTTCAGAGCTATTACGATTTAACTTTATAATCATTAGGTTTCTATGTCAAATATAAGAAATAACGTTTGTCCGACCTCCTAATACAAGACCCGGTCATCACCGACGCGCCGGGTTATCTTCTTCTCATCAAGGTGCTCCAGCAGCGCCTGGGCGTATTTGCGACTGGTCTCGAATATATCCCTGACTTCAGCCAGGGTTACTTTATCGTGTGATTTGATATGGGCGGTAAGTTTACCGACCATATCATCGTAGGCTTCAGTGGAAAAGACCACTCCGTCACTTACCTTTACCACCTGTTTCCGGCTGATAAGCAAATTAAGAAGATCCGCCTCCGGTATCAGGTTGCTGGGCGGTGAGTGAGGGTGAGCGGCCAGTGATTTCAGGAAAGAGTCGATGCTGTTCTGTTGGGCCGGAGTAAAAGCGACCTGGTGATCGGCCAAACGCACAGCGGCTCCCTCTTCCGCGATTATATTGTCTTCGGCCAGTTTCTGAAAGACAGGTTGAGAGTGTTTGCCCAGGTTGAGCCGGCTGGCCAGGTCGGCCCTGGGCATTCCCGGTCGGGCGGGATGTTCACCGTGGTAACCCTTCAAGGCTGACATCACCTGATTAGTTAACTGCGCCCAGCCGGGGGCTGAATAGAGCAGTTTTTGTTCGCCCTGCCCCAGGACCGTTATCCGGCCATCGCTGAGAAGCGAATCGATTGCCGGACTCACTTTCTCGCTTGGCAGGTCGCTCTGCCTTAAAACAGTCGATAATTCAGCCGGCTGCCTGGTTTCAAGAAAGGAAAGCAGTATATCCTCAGCCGAGCCTTCCTGCTTGATATTGAGGCCTTCAATGACGTCCGGCCGGTGACGCCGCAGCCGTTTCGTGTGGGGGTCGACAATCGTGCCTCCACCCAGCGTGTCATTCGGTGAACGGATGATAAAGTGGTCCCCTTTCAACAGGGCTACCCGATTTTTCAGGGAGAGTTGCGCCCAGGCCGTTTCCCCGGCGGCCAGTTTATCGTTCTCCAGTAATCGTACCCTGGCCATTGTCTCGGCGGCCCCGGTGTGAAAACTGACTGTGGTATTGTGGGCCAGGGGGCGGCGGAGGTGGGGCAGCAGGCGGAGGCGCACGCTTACCATGTTTGTCGGGACCAGCCATCCCGGTGTAGTCAGCACGTCTCCCCTCTTTATCTGGGTGGTTGCGATGCCCACCAGGTTGACGGCCACCCGGTTGCCGGGTCCAGCTGTGTCTACCCGGGTTTTGTGCGTCTGGAGTCCCCTTATCCGTGACTTTAATCCCTGGGGGACAATCTCAACCTCCCGGCCGGTGGACAGAGAGCTGTCCATCAGTGTGCCGGTAACCACAGTTCCGGCTCCGGCGATGGTGAAAATCCGGTCGATAGGCAATCGGGGTCGTCCGGTGTCTTTTCTCAGGGGAGTTGAACCGAGCAGTTCGTCTATGGCCGCCACCAGGTCCGGTAATCCCTCACCTGTCAGGGCGGAGACGGCCACAATAGGCGCTCCGGAGAGACTGGTAGCGTTGACCGCTTCTTCTATATCCAGTGTTACCAGTTCCAGCCATTCCTCGTCCACCAGGTCTTTCTTGGTAACGGCCACAATTCCCTTTTCAATGCCCAGCAGGTCTAGAATAGCCAGGTGTTCTCTGGTCTGGGGCATGACACCTTCATTGGCGGCCACGATGAGCAGGGCCAGGTCAATACCCCCCACTCCGGCCAGCATATTCTTGATAAATCTCTCATGACCGGGGACGTCCACGATGCCCACTTCCTCGCCTCCGGGCAGCCTGAACCAGGCGAAGCCGAGGTCAATGGTCATACCCCGTTCTTTTTCCTCCTGGAGGCGGTCGGGGTCGATTCCGGTCAGGGCCTTCACCAGGACCGATTTGCCGTGGTCTATGTGGCCGGCCGTTCCCAGCACGAACATGTTATCCCTCTTCTTATAGATTATTGATATAGATAGTTAATGGTGGAATAGTCTGGCGCCGGAGAAAACCATAACCATACCGTAATCATCACAGGCTTTAATCACTTCATCATCCCTCATGGAGTTACCGGGCTGCACCAGGTATTTAACTCCGCTCAGTTGGGCGCGGTCTACGGTGTCACGGAAGGGCATAAAAGCATCTGAACTTAACGAGACCCCGGTCAGCTGGGCCAGCCACCGGCTCTTTTCCTGGGCCGTCATCTGAGGGGGCACCTCTTCAAGCGTTTCTTCCAGGTTTGCCTGTTCGATGGTGGTCAGCTTGTCCTGGAGGTAGAGGTCGATTGTATTGTTGCGCTGAGGACGGCCGATTCCTTTTTTCCACCTAAAATCCAGAATGGTGGGATGCTGGCGCAGGAACCAGCGGTCCGCCTTATCCCCGGCCAGTCTGGTGCAGTGAATTCGTGACTGCTGCCCGGCTCCTACCCCGATCGCCTGCCCGTCGAGAGCGAAGCTGACGGAATTGGACTGGGTGTATTTCAGGGTGATGGTGGCCACTATCAGGTCTCTCAGGGCCGAAGGCGGCAGTTCACGGTTGGCGGTGACAACATTTTTCATGAAATCGGGGCCTATCTTCAGGTTATTGCGTTTCTGCTCGAAACTGATGCCGAACACCTGCCTGGTCTCCATTTCGGCCGGCTCGTAGTCGGGGTCTATTTCAATAAGCGTGTAGCGGCCGTTCTTTTTAGATTTAAGGATTTCGAGTGCTTCTTTATCGAATCCAGGGGCGATAACTCCATCGGAAACTTCCCTGTTCAGAAGTCTGGCAGTCGGCAGGTCAACAATATCACTCATTGCCGCCCAGTCACCATAAGAGGATATCCGGTCGGCCCCTCTTGCCCTGGCGTAGGCGGCTGACAGAGGCGACATTTCCATGTCGGCCACAAAGTAGGCTTTCTTTAGAGTATCGCTCAATGGAATGCCAACGGCCGCTCCGGCCGGGCTGACATGCTTGAAAGATGTGGCCGCGGGCAGGTCCAGGGCTTGCTTTAATTCCTTGACCAGCTGCCAGGAGTTGAGAGCATCTAGCATATTAATATAACCGGGGCTGCCGTTCAACACCCGAAAAGGTAGTTCCCCCCGCTCTGTGAATAACCGGGCGGGTACCTGGTTAGGATTAAATCCGTACCGGAGTGGTAATTCAGCCTCAGTCAATTATTTTGCCTCCTTTTATTTTGCTATACCGAAATGATTTCTTTAAGCACACTGAGTAATAATTCATCCTGCTCCGGCGGGACGGAGCGGGGGTCAAGGAGAAGAACATTTTCGTTAATCCGGCCGATGACCGGGCGCCTTTTATTTTTGCGTAAACGGTCAGCCAGAGACTGGACGGACAGCCCGCTTTTTAATTTACCTTCTCCCCCGATAGCCACCAGCCGGGTCGGCAGGGTGCCTCCCGGCAGGCTGCCCCCTCCTATCATACTCTCTCCATCGATTACCCTGGCCGGACTGCCGAGCGTCTTTGCCCATATCTCAGCCCGTTTTCCTATTTCTTCCTGCGAGGTTGCTATCATTCGCCATATCGGGATTTTCTGTACGGCCTCCCCTTTCAGGTAATGGACCAGGGTAGCTGTCAGGCCGGCCAGCCTTATCTTATCAATCCGCACTGCCCGGGCCAGTGGGTGCTTTTTCAACCTGTCCACCAGTTCTTTCCTGCCTACAATAATACCGGCCTGGGGACCGCCGAGCAGTTTATCCCCTGAAAACAATGCCAGCCCCACGCCGGCAGAAACGCTCTCCTGGACAGTAGGTTCCGGGGCCAGCCCGAATGGGGCCGTGTCCAGCAAGCAGCCGCTGCCCAGGTCATCCACTACCGGTAAATCAGTCCTTTTGGCCAGGGCCGTCAACTCTTCGAGTGTAACTGAATGAGTGAAACCGACCACCAGGAAATTGCTGGAATGGACTCTCATCAGCGCGCCCGTGCGCGGGCTAATCGCCTGTTCATAATCGTCAATATAAGTGCGGTTGGTGGTGCCCACCTCTACCAGTTTGGCCCCGCTCTGGCGCATTACATCCGGTATTCTGAAACTGCCGCCTATCTCCACCGCTTCTCCCCGCGAGGCTATTACCTCTTTTCTCCTGGCCAGTGCGGTAAGGGCCAGTAATACCGCGGAGGCGTTGTTGTTTACCACCAGGGCTGCCTCGGCCCCGCTTATCTGGCAGAGAAGGCTCTCGATATGGACGTGGCGGGAACCGCGGTTTCCGGTATCCAGGTTGAACTCCAGGTTGCCGTAATCACCGGCTACCGTATTCATAGCCGCTACCGCTTCCTGACTGAGGGGAGCCCGGCCCAGATTAGTGTGGAGTACCACTCCGGTGGCATTGATTACCGGAATCAGCCCCGGACTTACCAGACGCTCCAGGTGAGCGGCGATGGACTGGGCCAGATTCTCTATAGTGGGGCATTCCTTGCCGGAGGTAATGGCTTTGCGGGCTATTTCAAGCTGTTGCCTTGTCAGGCTGACCAGCAACTCGTGGGGGCAAGAACCGGCTAGTTGCTGCATAAGGTCAGTTGAAAGAAGGGCATCGACACCGGGCAGGCGGCTGAATTCACTGTTCATGATACTCGGCTAATTTTAACACATCTACTCTCGCTGTGCTAAGCCGGGGAAGAGCTTTGCTAAGTAAGGGTCAGGAATGCTAAAATATCAGGAGAAGTCGGGTTGATTAGCCTGAGTCTGGCAGGGAGAGACTGAATGCCTGAAAAAGAAAAACTGCGCCTCACGGAGAATGTAAAGGGCGGCGGCTGAGCGTCAAAGATAGGTCCGGGTGACCTGAATCAAGCGCTGTGCGACCTGCCCCTCCTCTCCGACCCTAATGTGATTCGGGGTATGGCCGGTTCCGACGATGCC
>JAZFUC010000151.1:0-13076 GCA_036446995.1 Dehalococcoidales bacterium
GCCGCTTCTTCAGTTCCATCGGATTAACGCTGTTGCTGTCCAGGGCCTGCCGGAATTCGGCCAGTTCTTTGTCCGGCACATCGGTCACCAGTTCAAAGTAGTCCATTATCAGTTCGTCGGTAATAGACATCACCTTGCCGAAAATATCCTCGGGCGGCTCGGCTATGCCGATGTAATTACCCAGGCTCTTGCTCATCTTCTGAGTACCGTCGGTCCCGACCAGCAATGGGGTCATAAAACACTGCTGGGGGGGCTGCCCCATCATTGACTGAAGCTCCCTGCCCACCAGAAAATTAAACTTCTGGTCGGTGCCGCCGAACTCTACATCAGCCTTGACAGCCACCGAGTCATAAGCCTGCATCAAAGGATAAAGCAGTTCGGTAATGGCAATCGGTTTACCGGCGCTGTACCTGGTACTGAAGTCCTCGCGGGCCAGGAACTGGGCTACCGTGAACTTACTCGTCAAGCGAAGAACGGTCTCCAGGGTAAAATTATCGAACCACTCGCTCTGCAGCCTCACTTCGGTCTTATCTTTATCGACAATCTTGAAGAACTGGTCCATATAGGTCTGGGCGTTCTCTTTGACCTGTTCGGCGGAGAGCATCGGGCGGGTAACGGACTCGCCACTGGGGTCGCCAATCCGGGCCGTCCAGTCTCCAACTATAAGGACGACCTGGTGCCCCAGTTCCTGGAACTGGCGCAGTTTCCTGAGACCGACCATATGTCCCAAGTGGATATCAGGAGTGCTGGGGTCCAGGCCCTCTTTCAGGCGCAGTTTCTTGCCTGATTTGAGCATTTCCCTCAGTTCTTCTTCCGATATTACCTCGGCCACCGCCCGTTTAAGTAAAAAGTCTAAATCCATTTTTAAGTATTACCCCGGCTGTCTTTCCAACACTTTCTATTATATTACTTCCCGGACAGGGCATCCAGAACGGCCCTGCCCTGTTTTACGTCCTCAGCCATCTGCTCTTCAAGTTTTTCCACGGAATCAAACCGCTTTTCACCCCGGAGCCGTTCCACGATATCGATTTTCAGTTCCTGCCCGTAGAGATTATCCGAGTAGTCCAGAATATATGTCTCCACGGTACGCTGGTTATCACCAAAGGTGGGGCGGGTGCCGATATTCGTTACCGACTGATATACCCGGTCATCAATATAAGACCGGGTGGCGTAAATACCATCCGCCGGCAGGGTCTGTCCCTCGTCTATCTCCATGTTGGCGGTAGGAAAACCCAGTTTCCTGCCCCGGCCATCTCCGGCGACAATACGGCCTTTAAGACTGAAAGAACGCCCGATAAGGGCAATCATCTTTTTCACATCACCCTCAGCCAGGGCTTTCCGGATGGCCGTGCTGCTAATCACCTCTCCGTTAATCAACACCGGATTTATCACGGTAACAAAAAAGCCCATCTCCCGGCCCAGTTTAACCAGAGTTTCCGCATTACCCTCCCTGTTTTTGCCGAGGGCGAAGTCAGGCCCGATAATCAGGCCGGCCATTCTGAGGTGTTTCTTCAGCAACCCGGCGAACCGGCCGGCGCCGAGCCGGGCCAGTTCATCAGAAAAGGTAAGCGGAATAACGACATCCGCCCCCGCTTCCTTGAGCAGATACACCTTTTCATCGAGACTGGTAAGGTAAGGCAGCCTGGTCTGCGGGGCCAGTAACTCCAATGGGTGCTGGCGGAAGGTTACAATCCCGCTGAGCAAATCCTTTTCAGCCGCTTGCTCCTTTAAGCGTGAAATCAGATATTTATGGCCAAGATGGACCCCGTCAAAAACTCCTATTGTCAGGAGCATATCTTTTTGTGGAGAAAACCCGGCCAGCTCTTCCTCTACCTGCATAAACTCCTTGCCCGGATAGAAATTATTGTAAGAAATTTTTGAACAATCAGTGAATGAACAAAGAAGATTTCGGGGCCGGAAATCATCTCCCGGCTGAAGTTTTTTTATACTAGCATATGGCCGTTCAGGCGTCAACAGCCTGGGCCTGGCGGAGTATGGCGGTAAAAAAGGGCCGGAAAAGCGCCGGCCCGGCGCCGGCCGGTCAATCTATGTTGCTGTCAGTTATGCCTGGTCTTTCTTAATCGGGTTTCAACTGCCTGAAGGATTGAATGCAAACAGCAGCCTACAGTCCGCTTTTAGTCGGTTTTTTGAAAGTAGTATCCGATACCCGGTTCGGTAATGATATACCTGGGCAGAGAAGTGTCCGGTTATATCTTTTGGCGCAGGTGCGAAATATAGATTCTGACATAGTCCAGGTCATCGGTGTATTCCCAGCCCCACACCCCCTCCTTGTCCAGAGGTATATACTTACACTTTCACAGTTTAAGCGAAGACAGCTTGTAAACTCATAAAAATAATATAAAATTTTCACGAATGCACCCTTACCTGGGAAAACCGGGATGCCCAAGCGCCCGCCAACGAGTGTAAGATATAAGGCCTTTCGCTGAAGTTGCCCGGATTCAACTGACTTCCGGGCTTGAAAAAACTAATATTTCAGTATATATTGTGTAAAAATCCGGAAGAGGATATCGAAAGTGGTTTTTATAACGGCCTTTAAAGGTTTTTATACGGCCACCGGAAGGTGGTTCTGGCAGTACACGGTAAAAACCCTGCGAAGCAAACCCTTCGCCGTATTTGCAGTTTTACTGGTACTGGCTGTCATATTTAACACGGTCTTTGTACCCCTGGCATTCTTCTTTATCCTCGCTGCTTATCTCAGCGGCTTCATCCTGGTCCTCTGGATGGTCAGCGCCATAATCCCTGACTAGAGCCATCAAGGGATTTTCGGCGAACATTATGTAATATTGTTTTTTACCGGCACTACTTAAATAACCTCGATGTGCAGGATCATTCGGGCCAGCAGACCGATGCCGAAAGCCAGGGCGGTTATTCCCAGGCTGATTAGAGCCATTTCAAGAAACCTTTTCCTGATGGAAATGTCACGAACCACCGATATATAAAAGGCAAAAACGTAGATGATAATTACGGCTGCCCCAATGGTCACCGCCAGAGCAGTATATATGTTCTGAAACAAAAAATAAGGCAACAGCAGTATGAAAATGGTAAAAATATTGGCAATTCCGGCGTAAACCAGGGACTTAAGCGGGCTGGTTATATGAAAAGCCGCTTTGGCAGCCAGGTATTCGGTGCTCATAACCGACAGGGACATTATTATACCGATTATTACGACCGTTCCAACAACCAGTTCTTTATTCTGAAAGGCGAGAGTGAGCCCGGCCAGCGCTCCGGTAATCTCAACGATGGCGACATTCATACCGCGGACGATATCCGAACTGTAATTCAGACGTTCGTCATCGATTAACTCCAGCAGCTCCTTTTCATGCCTGATTTCATCCCGTGCGAGTGCCATCGTTTCCGGCATTGTCTCAGAAAGTTTGGAATATGTAATATAATCCCGCTCTTCCGCTCGCTCCATAAACTTGAGGCTGAATGTCACTCCGAAGACCAGGGACACCAGATAGTAAAACCAGACCTTTAATCTGAACGGCTTGACATCCTGGCAGGTAAAATTGAGGCACACATTGTGGTGTTTCAGTTCCTCGTCGGCTATCCGTTTGAGAACCCTCTTATTGTGAGACTCTTTGGCTGAGTTTGACAGCTTTTCGTAAATGAAATGCTCTGTAATTTCATTCCTCTGGGCCTTAAGGAGCTGCTTTTCTATACCGGGTTCCAGAGTCTTGAGTTCCATACTTCACACAATATCCTGTGATGAACGCTGTCTACAGCTTATCCCAAATTTTCACTGCAATTCAACAGGCGGGGTGTTATCAATGTCGGTACCTTGCTGTCATCCGGTAGAGGTAAAACATCGACCATTTGGAACATCTCAATAGTAAAACCCTTTTTGTGGAGAAGGGCTATTCTACCGTTTCCATCGGGCATTTCAATTATTCTTTCGCAAGAAAAGCCAAATATATTCGTGTAGAAATCGATACTTCTTTCAAGGTTGGAGATGCTTATTGCTACATGATCAAGTGAAAACTCATTTAAGTTCATTTGGTATCCCAATGAAATAACCAGCAATTAATAATTGATAATCCATCTGTCAAATGACCAGGAAAACGGGTTTCTGGTATCGTCATTTGTCATGGCGATGTTCTTCACCGGTTACACTAATTGCCAAACGGATGGCAGGTTTATCTCCTACAACATGAATATGATGGTAGTGGTTTTTGGGCGCAAAAACAAAGTCCCCAACCTTAGCCCGCACTGGTTCAGGCTGACCCTCTATCTCCCAGTGTATTTCACCTTCCAAAACTAGCCACCATTCGTCATTGGTGTGATAATGTTTGTCATTGGGATGTCCAGGGGTTTGACAGATGATCATTCCCGTCATCTGGCCTGTCACGACAACCCGATGTCCCCACGGCGGCGCACCATACAGGTTCTTAATTTCCTCGAGATTGATCGAATGCTTTCCCAATGCAAGGGGAGGTAGTTGTGGCATGTTTACCTCTGATTGTTCTAGTGTGAATAGGATTATATGGTAAAAGTGAAAAAAGAACAAGTGGAAGTTTACTGCCTGTGAAATAAAGCCTGGCTTTCCAACCGGAACCGGGCATTAATTTTGATTATCCTTGACATATTAGCGGCTTAATAACTAATATCTTCATTAACAAGACGCTTTTAAAAACCGACAAATCTGATGGAGGGTAATTATGGACCAATTAAAAGACAAGATAGCGCTGGTAACCGGTTCTGCGCATACCATCGGGAAGGCTATCGCTATAGGCCTGGCTAAGGAAGGCGCGGACATTGTAATGGCCGACCGGGATATTGAAGCAATGGAGAAGACGAAAAAGGAAATTGAGGCATATGGTGTTCAGGTGCTGGCTGTCCCAACCGATGTACTGGAAGACGAGCAGATTACAAATCTGTTTACGGAAACTATGAATAAATTCGGCAGGCTGGACATTCTGGTCAATAACGCCGGGATTTTCGGTGGAGGCCCCTTAGACGAAATATCCACTGAAACGTGGGACAATGTAATCGGCACCAGCCTCAGATCGGCCTTTCTCTGCACCCGCAACGCTTTTGGTATTATGAAGAAACAGGGCGGCGGACGGATACTTAACATGGGCAGCGTCTCCGCCCAGCGGGTCAGGAAGTTCAACGCGCCCTACAGCTCAGGCAAATTCGCCCTCGTTGGTCTGACCCACACAACCGCTCTTGAGGGACGGGAATTTGGTATAACCTGCGGCATTCTGCACCCCGGGGAAGTCACTCGGGACCGGCCGTTCACTCCGCCGCCGGGCATGAAACCCCCTTCCGGACCCAGGCCGGAACCGCAGCCCCAAATGACACCGGAGGAAATCGCCGCCGGCGCTCTTTATATGCTCACAGCTCCACCTTACGTAAATGTGCTGGAGCTGACACAGTTTCACCTGGAACAAACTTTAATGGGACGCGGTTAAAGAATTTTCCCTGTTAAAACAAATAGTTAACGCCCGGAGTCAGACGTAATCATAGGTAGATTTTAATATAAAGGGAACCTTAATCAGTTGGAAATATATACAGAAGGAGAATGTTAAATTGGAATTCACTATTAATTTCACAACCCCCGTCCTGTTTGGTGAGGACACATCTCTTAAAACGGGAGAAAGGCTAAAGGGGCTGGGTGTTACCAAAGCTCTCTTTGTCTACGACCAGGGAGTTAAAAAAGCCGGGATACCGGATAAAATAATCAATTCCGTTAAAGAAGCTGGTATCGGCGTGGCGGTCTATGAAGGCGTTCTGGCTGACCCGCCCCACCACATCCTGGAAGAAGGCGCCGAAGTCGGCCGTAAAGAAAACGTAGACGCGGTGGTCGCCGTTGGCGGCGGCAGCGCTATGGATACAGCCAAAGGGGTAAATTTACTACTCACCAATCCTTCACCGATAACCCGGTATATGTTCCCGGACCCGGAAAAATTAAAACCGGGCAAAGTGCTTTTCCTTATCCCTACCACTTCCGGCACCGGCAGTGAAGTCACCGCCGTGGCGGTTCTCACAGATCCTGAAACGAACCGGAAAGGTGGCCTCGGTGGTCCGTTAACCAGGGCTACTCTGGCGATTGTAGACCCTCTTCTGACAGTGGGTATGCCGCAGTCAATAACTGCCGATACCGGCATCGATGCGCTTGTTCATGCTATTGAAGCCTGCACCGCCTCCCGGGCAAATCCGATGACCGATATACTCGGTGAGAGAGCAATTACTCTCGTAATGAAATACCTGCCGATAGCTATCAAAGACGGATCTGACGTAGAAGCCCGGATAAATATGAGTTTCGCCGCTATGATTGCCGGGTACGCCTTTAATGATTCTATGACCCATCTCGGCCATTCGGTCGGGCATACTCTCGGTTCTATGTTCCACATTCCTCACGGCACCGCCTGCGGGATTATCCTGCCGGAATTGGTGGAATTTATAGCTGAAAGCGTGCCGGATGCAACCAGACGGATAGGTCTGGCGATGGGGCTTAAAACCGGTGAAAGTGTTTCCGCGGCTGACGCAGGAATAATCATCAGGGACGCAATAGTCAATTTCGGTAATGTTGTCGGGCAGAAAAGCCTGAAGGAATTAAATATTGAAGAATCGGCCCTGCCTGAAATCGCAGAAGGCGCGGCCGCTGATGTTACCGCCATCTTCAGCCCCAGAAAAACGGAAAAAGCAGACTTTTTACAGATGCTTCAGTCCGCCTACAAAAGATAAAACGCAAACTCAGAACGAGGAGAATTGAATGACCGACAATAAAATTTTTGATCTTACTGGTAGGACCGCTCTTGTTACCGGCGGAAGCCGCGGTATCGGCAGAGCTTACGCTGAGGCTGTGGCTGCTTTCGGGGCTAATGTCTCAATCGCCGCCCGCGACCAGGGCAAAATAGATGAAACACTGGGCATACTGGCCAAGTATAAGGTTGAGACCCTGGGTATATCCGCTGATATGACCAAAGAAGAAGACATCAAGAGAATGGTTGATGAGACGATGGATAAATTCGGACGGATAGATGTTCTTTTTAATAATGCCGGCATTGCCAGGCCCCTGCGCCAGATTCACGAGGAGGTAATTGAAGATTTTGATCTCGTCATAAGCACCAACCTCAGAGCGCCTTTTCTGGTATTAAGATATGTCCTGCCCATTATGATAAAACAGAACAAAGGGTCCATCATCAACACCTCGTCAACGGCCGGTCTCAGGGCAGAAATCCCGGAGATTGCGCCGGTAGCCTACAGCGCGGCCAAGGCGGGTTTAAATGTTATGACCCAGGTAGCTGCCATTGAGTATGCCAAATACAATATCCGGGTTAATTGCATTGCCCCGGGAATTCATCGCTCAGAAATCGGTCACGATATGCCCAGACCGGACATCTCAGCTGACGCGGAACGGATGGCGGCTATGCAGACCCGGATTACGAAAACAATGGAAGATATCCCGATGAATCGCGGGGGTGAGGCTGATGAGCTGGGCGGATTAGCCGTGCTCCTGGCTTCGGACGCCTCCAGCTACATCACCGGGCAGATAATCGCCCAGGATGGCGGACGGTCGGCCAAACACTAGGATTTCAACTCGTTAGAATGGCTGAAAAGGTCTCCCGAGCGGGAGACCTTTTATTTTTAGCAGGTACATTCGTGCCAGGACGGAAAAGGCGACATTGGAAACCCGGAAAGAAGAACTTGATAATTTGGTTGATAATGAACGTTCGATGGCATCACTGGCAACCACCCTTCCAGAGTATATTAAAGGCTTTGTGGAGGCTTTTGAAGGTCTGGATATCCGGCAGCAGGAAGTGCAACTGCAGAGCATCCTGAAAGCCGCTCACATTTAGCGGGACGGGCGTATTGAGTTGGAGTTCAGGGATTAAAAGTGGTGTTCCTTTTTCCCTGTTATTAAACCAGGAACTAATAACTCCTGTGGGCATATTGAAAAATACTTGTGCTATACTTCAACCTAAATCGATAACTATTGGAGGTACAAACAATGGATGTTATTGAAGCTATTACGGCTCGCACCAGTGTGCGTGATTTCACCTCTAGCCCAATCGAAAAAGAGACAATTATGAAAATATTGGAGACCGCTACTCTCAGTCCGTCCGGCGGTAACGGTCAGCCCTGGGAACTCTTCGTAGCCGCCGGGGAAACGATTGAGCGAATCAGGCAGCAATACCAGGAACAATCACTGAACAGACAGGCGGCCCCCGGCGGTCCAGGTGGGCCTCCTCCCCAGCCTGATTATATCCGCGAGAGGATGGCTACTATTAGAAAAGAGCGCCTTGAGCTGCTGAGACTGGACCCGGCTGACCCGGAATCCGGTAAAGTATTCCAAGAGTGGGGCGCCCGGCTTTTTGGAGTGCCGGTGCTGGTTGTTATCTGTATGGACGGAGCTCTTACAAATAATCTGGATATCGGACTTTTAATTCAGACTTTGTGCCTTTCCGCCCAGGGTTACGGTATCAGCTCCTTTATCGCCGGAGCTTTCGTTTCCCAGCGTGATATCCTTCGTCAGGAGTTGGAAATCCCAGAAAACCTGAATATAATTACCGGTGTTGGGCTCGGGTATCCCAACAATGACAATATCATTAATACGTACCGTAGTCCCCGCCGTCCGATTGAGGAAGTAGTCAGGTACAGGGATTAGAAGGAGAAAAAATGGCCAGCGTAATATCAGGTGAAGAGAATATAGAGACAGAAAAAAGGCTCAGAGATGAAATTGAGAGGAAACACGGCAAAAGTGTTGAGGAGCTCTACCAGGAGAGGGAGAAACGGATAAGGGACGCCATTGAGCTGCGAGAGTCCGATAGAGTTCCGGTGATAATGGCAAGAAATAGCGGAACACATTTCGTCTCCAGCTATACCGGCGTTCCTCTGTCTGCCGCATACTATGACCCTGTCAGGTGGAAAGAAGCCTATAAAAAAACCGTACTGGATTTTGAACCTGATGTGTGTGTGCCGCAGGTTTCAATGGGCTCCGGCACCGCTCTGGAGTTTCTGGACGCTAAACAGCAAAAGTGGCCCGGAGGTGCACTGCCGGATAACGCGACGAATCAGTTCGTTGAAGGGGAGTACATGAAAGCGGATGAGTACGATCACTTTCTTGGTGACCCCTCTGATTTCGTCTTCCGCCGCTACCTGCCCCGTGTGTACGGTATTCTTGAGCCTGTAACGGGTTTACCTCCCTTCCGGAATATGATCGGCGGAGCGGGATTCACTTCTATCCTTGGCTATTTTCTCCGGCCGGAGTTTAAAGAACTTGGTGAAAAACTGACTAAAGCCGCTCAGGAGCAGGAGACATCCAGAAATCTGACGGCCGGTTTCGCTGAAGAGATGGCCCGCCTGGGTTTCCCGGCGCTGCCGGGGGGAGGTCCGGGAGGTGCTCCAACCGGCGCTCCTTTTGATTCTATTTCTGATAATCTGCGAGGCATGCGGGGAGCCATGCTGGATATGTACCGTTGTCCTGACAAACTCTTGGCTGCTTGTGAAAAAATACTGGAATGGCTAATTGCCTCAGCTTCTCCGGCCGTCCCCAAACAGGAAGGTGGAATTGTAATTGGCGGCGGCGGTGCCCTGCATCGAGGTTCAGAGGGGTTCATGTCGATAAAACAATTTGAGGAATTTTACTGGCCTAGCTTCAAAAAAACTCTGATGGCTGCTATCAAGCTAGGCTACGTTACTTCATCGTTTTGCGAGGGAATCTGGGACGACCGACTGGAGTACTGGCTGGAACTGCCTAAGGGGAAAGCCATCCTGGCCTTCGAGAGAACGGATATGATTAAAGCTAAAGAAGTTCTTGGCAATCACGCCTGCCTAATGGGAAATGTTCCTCCCTCGTTAATGGATACCGGCTCCCCCGAGGATGTGGATGAGTATTGTAAAAAGCTAATCAAAGTTTGCGGTAAGGGGGGCGGCTTTATATTGGCAAATGGTAGCGATATGCATCGGGCTAAACCTGCCAACGTTAGGGCAATGATTGATTCAGTTGAGAAATACCGCCCTTAATTTGCTCGAGTAAAGTCGATATTTCGCTAGCTGAGCCGGCTTCAAGCATCGGCTTTTATCTGAATTTACCCCTCTCAATCGCACTATGGGCGTTATGGCGTTGAATATGGGATTTGTAAGCACTCATTACCTGATAGGAATAATAGCAAACCAATTACATGGAAAATAGTTGAATAAGTAGCGGCTCTTCTTGAGAAATCACTAACCCCATCGGCAGAAGTGAGGCACGTGGTAAAGATATCCCTTTGCGTTTTACAAAAAGTGCTACTTCTGGAATATCTCAACTAGCATATGTCTGTCAAATCCAGGTCCCTCCAGAGTTCTTCTCCATTGAAACTGGCCGTAAATATCAGGTCAGGGTCTGATGATTCCTTGACATTAGGTATCTGCTTTCCATAAATACTAGCAAATCCTTCAGGGACGAAAAACACAAAAGGCAGTAAGCGAGCGCCTTTTACTAATTCTTCGTGGTATAAACCGATAATGTTTTCACTTTTATTTTCATTTTCAAGGCTGCAATATTGGGAATCATTCCACCGGGTATCAGCGTATCGAAAGGCTTGACCGTAAGGTGACATGGCGTAATCAAACCGCTCGGGGAATTGAGGTCCGTAAATCAGCCTGCACAGCTGCCGGTGAATAGCAAATTGCAGGCTCGGCCATTTACCCTTTCCCCAACTCCTCCCGGGGAAGAACGGATCAGGGCTCTCTTTTCCTGCTTTTGACATTATAAAAGACAGTGATATTGAATTCGTAATCAGATCATCTTCTCCGATGCTGTGTCCGTCAGGGTTCCATTGTGCCTTCAACAGCCTTATTGGAGCGCAGCCGAGGAGAAATCGGTGCCTCATTACTTTCTCAGGTTCAATGTCCAGAGCAGCCAACTGGGCTCCATAAGGCATCACTCCGTAGAGGGAGTTCTTTCCCTTTTCGAGGAAATCAATGATTCCATTGTTGTCTTCATCATATGCATCCAATATTTTTTGTTTATAGCTGGAATTTGTCAGATGGTCGTCTGCTTTCAGGAAAGCCACACTTGCCGCCTGAAGGTACCAGAGAATCGACGCTTCTGTATAATACATTGTTTCCGATATCAGTTCGGTAAAGACATTCTTTTCAACACGCCCAAGTTTATTTCCCAGCGAAGCCAGTTCTCCACCATGCCAGAGGTCTTTTCCCACGACATGGAATTCCCTCCGGCCCAGACCTCTTTCCTGACAATACTGGAGGGCGTGGTAGCGAGAGTACGGAGAGTCAAACCCTTCACCGGTGACAATATTACCGCCATCAATTTCAGGTAAGGGTATCTTTTGAATGACATCAGATAGCAGCTTGTTTTCTCTCCGTGTTTTTTCAATCTGGTCCATTGGGACCGTATTAAACAGATAATGGAGAGCAAGTTCGTCCAGGGCAACAGGGTCTGTAGCGGTAAAGACAAAACCTTCCGGTACCGGAGTGCAGTTGGGTCCGGTGTGGGCAATGTTGCAGGTCTCTATTCCATCTGCTATATGGAGCATTAAAACGCCCTGCCCCTGAACCGCCTGGAGCCCATCCGCCATAGTAGCTTCCATACCCCCTGTTCTATTCATCACATGGCCGCCATTTCCATCCCTTACCGGAAAGCCTGTCTTTTCATCAAAGGCTAGCTCCCACCTGCGGTGGGGTAGTTTGACTTTGAAGGAGGGTAATGGGACATCAGGAAGCGCGTATCGCCACTTGATTTCCCCGGGGTTTGTAGAGGAATTAGACTCCATCGGATATAGACCAACTCCCAGGTTTTTAACAGCACAGGTTAACAGTTCCAGTTGATGGATTTTGAGTTTCGGCACATTTATTAACACGCATCCGGGCCAATTTCTGATATCAGCAGGATCATTCGGGTCACCACCCACAACCGCTTTGTGAAGAGTAATAGATTTAAAATTCACCCCGTTCGCCACCGGTACCTCGCGCCCGTTGGAGCCATCAGATGAAACCTTGTTGATGTCATAGAGAAGAAGCTTATCGCTTACCTTTCCCGGTGGTAAACAGACACCTTCAAGGCTCTCATGATAACCCTTCATGGGATCATCGGTATGACTGTTGTCGTGGGTGTCAGCCAGGTATTTACGGGCAAAATAGAATCCCCATCCGCCGTAGACATCCCCGCATTTTCCTTCAAATAATGCCAGCGTAGTTATTTTCTCTCCACCCATCAGCTTTGTTGCCGCGGCAGCTGCCAGGGAAGCGTTGGTACCTCCTTCGCCTAAAGACATCATATGATAGGAAATGTCAAGATTATCGTGGAACCAGCGCATTACAGCCGCTGTGAATTCCCAGGGCGTACAGCTGCCGATAGAGGATGGTCCGTGGGTCCGATAGTCTATCAAAGGAAGAGTAACCAGGTTCGGCTTAAAAAACAGCTTTCGGCCGCTGGAAACTTGCTCTTGTATCTCCTGAGAGAAAGGTGCTGCCGCTTCGAGCGATTCGAGGGCAGTGCTAACGGTGACGAAGACATTGTCAATCCTTCTTTTTATCTCCGTCCAGGCCTCCTGGGAGTTGGTATCAATAAATTCTTTAAGTAACCGGGGCACAGCGTCAAAAGCTTCGCTCGGGTTCATCCTTGCTGCTCCCACTGCCGAACCGCCGCTGTCCAGCTGACCCATCCCGAGAGGCGACTTTACAGTCTCATTTAATTGTGCAGTTCTTATCATCACCATCTACTCCGATCTTCAGACTTTCCAGTTGATTTGATAGTTTACCCATTATCATCTCACTTGTACCAAACAGTTTTCAAGTGCTGAATAATCTTGCCACATTTACCGGGGGGCAGGTCAGACAAGAAAATGTGCGATTTGTGAATGACGATGTTGAAACTACGATTACACTGATCCACTATAAGAAAAACGATGCGATGGGTTTTAACCGGACATCCTAGTTACGTTTTAATGTTGACGCAAGAGGAAGCTGTTTAAAATATTGTAATTTTTTTAAACCTGTTATGTGATTAGGCCCGAGTAAACAAGAAGGGGGAGGAGTTCCTTTGTCTCTCCTCCCCCTAATCTATTTTACAAAAACAAGTTCTATTTATTCTGCACCCATTG